>JBHLKC010000024.1:0-24213 GCA_048887065.1 Candidatus Hodarchaeota archaeon | reverse complement strand
AAAATTTCAGACAATATCTCTTTTGGACGAACTACTTCGCTAGATGAAATCAAAAGAGTAGCAAAAGAAGCACAGGCTGAGTTTATTGAACAATTACCAAAGGGATTTGAAACCGAAGTTGGTGAAAGGGGGGTGCAGCTTTCAGGAGGCCAACGTCAACGAATTGCCATCGCACGAGCATTCTTAACTGATCCACGAATTTTAGTCTTAGATGATTCGACATCTGCAATTGACTCTGAGACCGAAGACCGAATTCAGCGAGCAATGAGACGAATTCTATACGGGAGGACGACATTTCTCATCACCCATCGGCTAAGTCAGATTAGATGGGCTGATCTAATATTGGTTATGAAGCGAGGCGAGATCATTGCGAAAGGTACACATGAGAAGCTGTTAAAGACGTCAGAGGAGTACAGAAAGATTTTTGTGAAGAGATTCGATCTGGATGAAAAACTATTGATGCAGGAGGCGTTGATTTAATGGGATTCGGAATTGGCTTAGGCGCTGAAGAGTATGATCGGATTTATACGGATCGAGACTTGGTTAGGCGAGTGTTACGTTATTTTTCTCCCTATAAGAAGTTATTGATTGTAGTTATCTGTTTCATTTTTTTGCAAAGCTTTGCAAATTCTTTAATTCCAATTATCTCAAGGGAAGCGATAAATGAGCTTGAAGTGACAGAAAATATCGTAGAACAACAGATTTACATCATCTTTTTAATAATAATTACTTTAACATTGAATTCTCTTGGTTGGGTATTTAATTATGTGCGACAAACCTATAGTGCTGAAATAATAGGAGATGTTGTTCTTGATTTACGCCGAGACGTAAATACAGCGGTTTTAAACCATGATATGTCTTTCTTCGATAAATATCCTACTGGCAAAATCGTTTCTAGGATCAATACAGATTCACGAGATTTTGGACAAACAGCAAACCAACTTGTAATGACCGCTTCATCTTTAATCCTCGTCTTTATTATGTTTGGGGTCATGTTTAGTATTAATATGACACTAACAATAATTGTAATTGCTTTAGTTCCTTTTATTTTTATTATTACATTAAGTTTCAGGAAAATGGCGAGAAATTTAACGTTGTTAGGGCAAAGAGCACTTGCCGTGGTTAATGCATTTGTCCAAGAGTCATTTTCAGGTATTCAAATTGCTAAAACTTTTCGCCAGGAAACTAAACTATACAATAAATTCGGTGAAGTTAACCAGCAATCGTATATAATAAATCGAAAAAGAGCATTTTTGTTTAACTTTATTTTTCCCGCTCTATTCACTATTCAAGGTATTGCCCTTGCTATTTTAATTATAGTAGGAGGAAACGCTACATTAACTGGTGAGTTGAGAGCCGGAGACTTTTATCTGTTCTTACAAAGCTTACAACTCTTTTTCTTTCCTCTTTTTACAATAGCATCTTTTTGGCCTAGTTTTCAGTCGGGTCTAGCCGGGGCAGAAAGAATTTTTGCTTTAATTGACACTCCTCCTGCTGTTGTTCAATCTAACAATATAATTCCTAAGAAAGTAGAAGGAGAAGTCATATTTAATAATTTGGAGTTCTCTTATGTTAAAGGGAAAGATGTATTAGATAAACAAAAAGAAGAAGCATCTAATTTTGAAATAGAAGAGGAAAAAATATCTACGGTTTTCCACAATTTCTCTCTTAAGATTAAACCAGGAGAATCATTGGCAATAGTTGGACATACAGGGGCGGGGAAATCTAGTTTAGCAAAACTCCTTGCCCGCTTCTATGAGTTTCAAAAAGGAGATATTTTTATTGATGGAATAAGTATACGAGATTATGATTTAACAGAATATAGAAAACAAATTGGGATTATTCATCAAGTACCTTTTCTATGGGGAGATACACTTGAAAATAACATTAAATATGGGAATTCAGAAGCAACCCGTGATGAAGTTATCTGGGCTTTAGAACAAGCGGGTGGTGCTGATTGGGTTGAAGATCTCCCACAAGGCCTTGACACAAATATACGTGAGAGGGGCTCCCTATTATCGATGGGACAAAGGCAACTAGTCGCTTTAGCTAGAGTACTCCTCGAAAATCCCTCAATCCTTATTTTAGATGAGGCTACTGCATCCGTAGACCCGTTCACAGAAACGAGAATTCAAGATGCTTTAGAAAAAACGATTAAAGGCCGTACAAGCATTATCATTGCGCATCGTTTGTGGACGGTTCGTCATGTTGATCGAATCATCGTCTTAGATCATGGGAAGATTGTTGAAGAAGGGAATCATGATCAATTGATGGCACAAGATGGCACATATGCTCAATTATACAATACTTATTTCCGCCATCAGTCCTTAGAGTATATCAGAGAAGTAAAAGAGCTCACTTGATATTATCAACTGATTTGGACAGTTCACTTCTCCCAGTTGATTTTTCTCGGATTATATCTTGGTTTTATAATTAATTCAGCAGTATTTACCGTGTCGGACTCTGTAACTAAAAATTTACAAGCATGAGCGACATCTTCTGCTTCCATAGCCCATTCAACTTTGTCACGTCGTATTCCCCCAAATTCTGTGATGACACTTCCTGGACAAACCGCTGTTACTTTGATTTTATGCTCTTTAAGATCCTCACGTAATGACCATGTATAACCCATAACTGCATGCTTTGTTGCGGAATAAAGGGTTCCCATTTTAAAACCATTTTTCCCTGCTATACTGGCAATATTAATGATATGACCTGATTCTTGAGCAAGTAGATGTGGAACTACATATTTTGTGACTAAGAACACTCCCCTAACATTTACATTGAACATATAATTATAATCATCAAGTGTGAAATCATCTGCTCTTTTAAAACGACCGACTCCTGCATTGTTAACTAAAACATCAATCTTTCCATAATGATCTATGGTTTTTTGTACTAAATTAGCGACTTCATCTTCCTTCGTGACGTCTGTGGTGACAATTAAAGCGGTTCCTTTATTAATGCCATCAATTTCTCTCTTTACCTGTTCTAGTAGATCCTTATTTCTAGCAGCTAGAACAACATTCATTCCTAGTTTGGCAAATTCAACACTTATCGCTTTACCTATTCCTCTTGAAGCTCCAGTAATTATTGCTGTCTTCCCAATAATATCCACTTTTATTCACCAAAAGTCAAAGTAAATTATTTACCCAGAAATCTCAAATCGCAAAAAAGGATGACCTTGAAAAAAGCGTAAATTTCATAATTAATATTGAAAGTAGAAGTTAGATTGTCAGGGTGAAAATTGATTTATTTAGAAAAAAGATTGATGACATATTCCGAAATGAGGTTAAGAAAATGAGAGTAATTATTATTGGTGGAAATCCTGCTGGTTTAAGTGCTGCAAGCGCTATTCGGAGAATGCATGCTGATTGGGACATAAACGTTTATGAAAAGGGTCAATATATTTCGTATGGATCCTGTGGAATTCCATATTTTGTATCTGACGATGTTAAAAGCCTAGACAATTTAATAACTTTAACAAAAGAAGCAATGGAGCAGAAAAGGAAAATTCCAGTTCATTTGTATCATGAAGTTGTTTCCGTTGAATTTGAAAAGAAAACAGTTAGAGTTTACGACATCCAAAATAAAACAGAATTCGCGAAGGAATATGACTATTTGGTAATAACTACTGGAGGGAAAGCTAAGATTCCTACAGATTTGCTAAACCAAAATCTGGTTAATCACCCCCGAATTTTCCAGATTCATACATTAAATCACGCAAGGCGATTAAAGAGTTTTTTGGAGGGAAAAGAGGTAAAATCTGTTATAATAATTGGTACTGGTTATATTGGACTCGAAATGCTTGAGTCTTATTTAGCCCAGGGGATTAAAGGAGAAGATATTACTATAGTAGGCCCTCGTCTAGTCTTTCATTCAGATAGTCAAGATTATATTCGAAAAGAAGTGGAAAAGCATAAAGTGAATATTATTCTTCAGAAACGTGCAAAGAAAATCGAACCAATTTCCGATACTCAGTTAAAGGTCATTCTCCAGGACGGAACATCTCTTGAATCAGATATTCTTCAACTTTCTGTCGGTGTCGTTCCTGCAACAGAAATATTCAAAGAAACTGATTTGGAAATGCTACCAAACGGAGCAATAATTACTGATGAATTTATGCGGACCAGTATCCCTAATGTTTATGCTGCTGGAGACTGCGCTGCTTCTTATCACCGAATTTTAAAGAAAAATGTATACATTCCCTTAGCTCCTGCAGCAAATAAACAAGGTAGGATTGCAGGATCGCATATAGCTGGAAAACCTGTTGATCCCTTTCTAGGTGTAGTTGGGACATCAATTTTTAAGGTTCTTGATCTTTATTGTGCTCGTACAGGATTAAATGAGATCCAAGCAAGAGAACTCGGTTATGATGTGAAAACAACTAGAATTGAGAATAATGAAATTGCTCATTATTATCCAGGAGTAAAAAAAATGTCAATTTCGTTATTATTTGATCCAAAGAGCCATATTCTCCTTGGAGCTGAGATCACAGCCCCAAATCCATTAGGAGCCAAGAAAATTGACGTTTTAGCTACTGCTTTGAATGCAGGCATGAGAATTGAAGATATTCAGAGTCTTGACCTTGCATATGCTCCGCCTTTTGCACCAGTTTGGGATCCAATCCTTATTGCTGCGAACGTTGCTAGACGAAAATGCGTTTAAGAGAGTTGTTAGCCTGTTCCATGTTCAATTTATGGGAAAAATAATTCCTCTGCGAAGTAAGATTGGAATTTAGGGAATCGGGTTAGTTCGAGTCGTTGGACTCTCGTTGCAATGGTTTCAGAGATTTTACGGGCCTCAAGTGACAATAAAAATGTTCGGCCACCCTTCTCTGCTGTATTCCCCTGAATAACAAACCTTTCAGCTGGTAAATCTGGTAATAAACCAATTGTTTTTGCATTTTCAATATTTAAATTGGATCCAAAAACTCCGGCAATCTGGACTGTATCTATCTCATTAATTTCTATTTTAAGATAATTAGTTAAAGACCTGATTGCAGCAAGCGTTGCTGCTTTAGCTTTCTGGATCGCCTCAACATCAGGTCTATTTATATATATTGGTTGTTTGGTTGACGTTCGGTGAGTAGGAACAAGAATTAACTTCTTAGCTTTTGCTCCTGATCTTTCAAATAAACGACCACGCTTATCTAATTGTTTGTGAATTAGAAGTTGAGCTAAAATATCAACAATCCCTGTCCCACAAATTCCTTTTGGAATCGTTGAATGAATAGTTTGATATTCATATTTTCCATTTAAAATTTGAAATTTTTCAATAGCACCACTTACTCCACGCATCCCACAAGAAATGTGCTGCCCTTCAAAAGCACCTCCAGCTGCCACGGATGCAGCATATAATTGCTGGTTTTTTACTAGGATAATTTCTGAATTTGTACCAAAATCAATTAGCAAATGAACTCCATCTTTTTCATAGAAGTTTGTGTAAAGAATATCCACGACTGCATCTGATCCAATAAATCCTCCTATAAGCGGAGGTAGAGTTATAATTGTCTGTGGGGGAATATTCAATTCCTTATTGTCATATATTTCCTTGAATTCAAAAGAAAGGGTCTCAGTTATGGTAGGTACAAAAGGCGCGCGAGATAATCTATGAATAGGAAAATTTAGAAATAAGTGATGCATAGCTGAATTTCCTATAACAATAATCTCATAGATATTCTCAAGGGCCATTTCTATAGAAGTTGATAGTCTATTCAATAATTCTGATACACCTGCTAGAATTTTACGTTGTAATTGCAAACGATTGGATATTCCTGATAATGCAAAAGTCAGACGAGACATTATATCTCGGCCAAAATCAATTTGAGGGTTAACTATAGAGTCCGCGCCAAGGATTGCTCCTGTTTCAAGATCTATCAGTGTAGCAACAACAGATGTTGTACCGACATCAATAACTGCTCCTAAAAGAGGTTTCCTATGGGAAATAAGATTAATGAGAGTATTTTTTTGCTGATCAATGATACTAGTTATTTCTCCATTGTTGTTTCGAAGTATCTTTTCCATGAGACGAATGATTTCAGGATTTGTAGGGGCTACTAGCCTTGGAAATAATTCTTTAAGAGTCTCTGATAAGCGGTAAAAATCATCGTAAGGAGTTTCTAATGTTGGCTTGGGAACAGAAATTGCATACGACACTATTCTAGGCCGAAAAGGAAAATTCAATTGGAAATTTAGAAAAGTATCTTGAATTTTGAAAATATTATCCTTATATTCGCTTGAATCAATGATATCTACTTCTATGTCTCCTTTTGGTATAACTTGGCATGCTAATCTAATATTTGATGAACTTAAATTTTTTAACAAATTTTTCTCTGTATCGGTTGGTCGGTTGATTTTATCTTGACTACCTGCTGACAATTCAATCCTACACTTGCCACATTTACCAGAACCCCCACATAACGAATCAATAAGGGTTTTTCCAAGTTTCTGATGAATAATCTCCATCAAATTGCGTTGATCTGGTTTATACTGGATAATTTTGTTAAAGGCCTTGATTTTAATTTGTGGTATTCTTATTCCCTTCTGAAATCCGAATTATAAGTAAGAGTTTGATTACTATTGTCTTTTAGAATTGTTTAATCTAATAATACAGTTTAAAATACTTAAGTAATTTACATTACTGATTGTGATATAAAACAAGATATTTCATAGGAGAGCTTATTAATTTACTTAGGAGCATAGGATTTTATGATGAGAGCCAATAGAATTGGCAATTTTACAATTTATAAAGAAATTTTTCTCCATTTATTCTTAACAGATACTTAATAAAGAGAATTATTGGTAATTTAATTCTTATAGCAATTAAAATCAAAAAATAAGAAAGGATTAAATTAAAGTGACCAAAAAAGGCGAATTGACGGAATGGATGTCTCGAATTAGGTATAAGTTTGAAGATCAAAATGACTTTTCAATTATTTTTCGAGATTTTAATGAATATATTGAACTCAGTTTTGTAGAATTTTCAAACCTACAACAGGAAAAAAACATTCCTCTCCATAGAATCTCTCAAATTCGAAGGAAAAATATTCCTGTCTTTACAAGACCTAATTTTTGTATAGAATGCGGTTATCCTCTTAAAACGAAGAAGTGCAGTAACCCCAATTGTAGCCAGAATTGTTGAGAATTATTTTTTTAAAACCATCTTATTTAATGTCCTATAATAGAGAACTTGAAATATAAATTCAAAAATCTAGCTACCCGCGGCTTTATAGACATTGGTATTCGTTGATAACCACTTTACTTAGAATTACGTTGCCGTGAACTTTGCATTTATATGCATCTGCACGATCATGTAATTATTGACCAGTTGAACAAAGAAGCATTTGTGAATACTAAGATGAATTTGGTGTTTTAGCGATGGAATCCGAAATTATCAGAACTCATGAATTATCTAAATATTATGGTGAAGTCTGCGGAATTGATAATATTTCTATTGATGTGCCAGCTGGGGGCGTAGGATTTTTAGGCCCGAACGGAGCTGGAAAAACAACCCTTATTCGAACCATCTTAGGCATCATTCGGCCGACGAGGGGCAGTGCTCAAGTGTTAGGATTTGATATTCGAAAAGAAATCAATCAAATACGAGACCGAATTGGATACATACCAGAATTTAATACATCGTTCATTCCAGATACAACTGCAATGAAATTCGTAGCTTTTTGTGCTAGGATGAATGGACTGTCATATCCCGAAAGTAAACAAAGAGCAAGTGACAGTCTTTATTACGTTGGGTTGGGTGAAGAACGTTATAGGAAACTTGATACATTTTCGCTTGGTATGAAACAAAAAGTGAAATTAGCTGTAGCTTTGGTTCATGATCCTGAAATTATTATATGTGATGAACCTACTAATGGATTAGATCCAACTGGAAGAGTTCAAATGCTCGAATTGATTAAAGATTTACAGGTTAACCAAAAGAAAAATGTTATTCTGAGTTCTCATCTATTAAGAGATGTGGAGCAAACAACTGATTATGCTTTAGTTATTTCTCAAGGAAAAATTCGTGCTAAGGGGAAAATTAAGGAGCTAACGGCGAATAGACGTTCTACTGTTAGTGTAAAGATTAAATCTAACGTTGAAGACTTTATAAACGTTCTTAAAGATAATAGTTTTGACGTTTGGCTGGAAGGGGATTATATCGAAGTTAAAAAAGAAAAAGAGATAGAGAAAGAAATTTTCAAAATAGCATTTCAAACAGGAGCGGAGATACGCTACATTGGAAGCCGGTCTAGTTCATTAGAAGATATATTTGTTGAATTATTTAAGGACAAGGAGGATTTAATTCAATGAGCGAAGAATATTCACAAAGTAATGATGCGATTGTAAAAAAATTCTCTTTTCGACCGTTTGAAGGGATAAGACGAGGTCGATTTTATAGGCTTTGGGCTATTTCTTGGTATTGGTGGGCACACCAATGGGAACGATCACGTGCAATAAAAATCTTGATTGGATTCCTGATATTTATCTTGGTTATAACAAACCTAGTCCTATTTACAGTGAAGGATATACTGCTAATGGCCGATCCTACTTTAACAACAAATATACTTCTAAAAAATACACTTCTTGATATGGTTCGGGGTATTGTGGGTTTTGAGACAACGTTCTCTGCAGATAACGGAGATAATATAGATGGTCTTATGTTCAACATTAGTGGTCTTAGCATCTTCATTTTAATACTTGTTGTGCTTGTTGGTTCTGGACTTATTGCTGATGACATTTCAAATAAAACTAACGAGATTTATTATAGTAAATTGGAGAAGTACGAATATGTCATTGGTAAATTTGGAGCATTCTATTTATTTGGGAACCTTACCATAACTCTTCCTTATGTAATAGAGTTTTTCTTGTTGGTGATAGGCCTTGGGGAGATTGACATAATAGAGGCCCTCCCAGTGCTCATTCATGTAATTATTTTTACTCAAATTGTTATAGTAACGTATGCAGCAATAATTCTTGCACTTTCTTCGATAACGAGTCGTAGGTTGTATGCTGGACTATCTGCATTTATGCTAATGTTCATAATCAATATGATTTTTCCAATACTGGTATTCACTGGAACAGGAGAATTTGAGTTGCCTCTTTTACTCGATGTTCTCACAATTTTGATGTTGACTTCCTATATTCTAGATGGTACAACAATTGTAAGAAGTGGTTTTTCTGATGGTTATTATACAATCAATTTGGCAGATGGAGCGGGTCTTGAAAGTTGGATGGTTTTAGGAGCATTAGGGGTATATGTTTTAATTGGCCTTCTAGTAGTTATAATCCAAGTTTTCTGGAGGCACAATAAATGATTGAAATCAAGGACGTTTCAAAATCTTTTGGCGATGTTGTCGCTGTTTCTCGCCTAAGTATGTCTGTGAAATTTGGTTCTGTAACTGGGTTTCTTGGTCCCAATGGGGCTGGAAAATCAACTACTTTGAAGCTTATAATGGGTGAAATTCGACCAGATACGGGTATAGTTCTAGTAAATGGTGAGGATCCTCTCAATAACGCCCCTTTAAAAGAAAAAATTGGATATGTCTCCGAACATGATGATTTGTATCCATGGATGAAGGGAAAACAATTTGTGACTTCTTTAGCAAAACTTCTGTTACCTCGAGAGGAAGCTGAACAAGCTGCTAAAGAAGCTATTAAGCGAGTAGGACTTGCTGTTAAAGGAAAAAGAATACGAGCATACTCAAAGGGTATGAAACAGCGCCTTAAAGTTGCTGCAGCAATTGTTCATAATCCTGAACTCCTTATTCTAGATGAACCCTTTGGTGGATTAGATCCCTTAGGACGGCGTGAGATGAAAGAATTAATATCAGAATTAAATAAACAAGGTGTAACGGTTTTAATCTCTAGTCATATTTTATATGAGTTGGATCAGATGAGTACTCGGATGGTTTTGATTCATCGAGGTCAACGACTGGCTGAAGGAGCTCCTAGTGATATTCTCAACCTAATTGATCAATTTCCACATCAGATTCTACTTCGAGCTCCTTATAGTGAGTTACAACAATTATCAAAACTCTTAATTGAAGAAGATATAGTGAAATCGATCACATTTAATCCTGATAAAGACCCAAAAGATCTTGTCGTCATAACTGAAACCCCTAGTACATTTTACCCCATTGTTACTCAATTAATAGCTAAAAATGGTCTTTTGATTAACCACCTTGAAAGCCAAACAGATAATATAGAGGCGATCTTTGATTATTTGACATAATAAAGAGTAGGTGATAAAACTATGAGCTTAAATGTTTCAAAAAACTATTCTCCTACCATTTTAGAAAGGAGTATTTTCTTAGGACAGATATTTTTTTCAAAAGTATTGTACGATAAAAAGACCTATATCTTGATCTTTGTGAGCATTCTACCCCTTCTACCTGCTCTTACTCTTAATACAGCTACCGTAAATGACTATCTGAACATCATGATTATATCCAATGAGACTAATATTTTTAATTTTGCAATTTTACCTCTTATTTGTCTAATTTTAGGAATAACAGCTATCGCAGATGAAAAAGAGAATAAGACTATTAGTCAATTATTATCCCGACCCGTAAAGCGTGAAGAAATAGTTATTGTCAAATGGATCTCAGTTGTTGTTATAGGCTGTATTATTGTCTGTTTAGACGCATTAATCATTTACATTGGACTATGTATTATTGTGCAAGATTTTTCATTATTATTTGAGCATCTAGATGTTCTGATAGGAGTATGGCTCTTTCTCGGGTTGTGGGTTATTGTTTATAGTACGATTTTTCTCTTCTTAGGAATTATAATCGATAAAAATGCTTTAGGATGGGGATTAGCCATTGCATATTTCGAGGCCTTCTTTGGGCAATTCATTTTTGGAGCTTTTGCTGGGAATACACCTTATTCCATTTCAAACCATCTTTACTTCATTGCAGCCGAAATTTTGCTTGTAGATCATTTTAGATTTCGAATACCTAATTTTGAACCAATAAATTCCCTTCTCATATGTGTTGGGTTAATTGTTGGATTCTTGTTATTGTCAATGATTGTAATGAGACGAAAAGATTTCCCTTAATGTTTTATTTAAAAATAAAATATTATTTCAAAATGGATTCCTCATATTTTAATTTTCTACCTTTTTTTCATTGCCTCTTTCCTTGGGTTAATAAATAAGTAATTATATTCTATACATGTTCTAAGGATATTAACGAAACCTAGAGTAATGCAGTTTTTCTTTCGTGTTTTTTCCTCAAGTTGAATCATTTAACATCACGAAAGGAGGGGATGAAATCATCCCCTCTCTATCCTTCGCAACCTCAGTTTGAAGTTATACGTTCTTATGATTCTAATTTTTCTTTATATATGCTTGGTTAAAAGAAGGGTACTTTGCGACAGAAAAAAATTTTTGAGTTAATCATCCTCTGAGATATTTTGATGTAGAGTCATTCATTTCATATCTAAATACTCAAGAGAGTTTTGAAATATTATATCTCGGACGTTGTTTGGTTTTTGATTTAATATGTCTGCAATAAGATCAATAACTTTCGGTATTAGCCCAGGATGACCTATTTCTCCTTTATATTTTACATTTCCGTCAGATTCAGATAATAATCTATTTAGAGGAACTACTTTTGGAACTTCTTGATGTACTTTTGAATAACGTAAAGCAGGCCCACAAGAAAAATAGCAATCGAAATCAACGAGTTTCTTAAGAGTCTGAAATGACCCTGAAAACCAATGGATACAACAATGGTTTCCAGGAATGGTACTACTCTCAATAAAATTTACTATATCAGGTTCTGCGCCTTTAACATGAAGCATTAGCTTAAGATCATTTTTTTCAGCCTTTTTGAAGAAAAATCTAAGAATTCTTTGTTGAGTTGAGTAGAATTCCTTTTGTGAGATAAAATGATAATCTAAACCAATTTCACCAAGAATCTGAATTTCTTTCTTTTTTGTGATTAATTTCTCGAAATCTTCTACTTCATGTTCTCTTTTATGAGCTTTCCATGGGTGAATCCCTACTGCGGGGATTATTTCACTATATTTTTCTGCAATTTCTAATGATCTAAGTGACTCGTTATAGGTTTGGCTTACAGATACCACAAAAGCAATATCTTGTCGTTTCCATTGATTAACATGTGTTTCCATTGTCTTGTAGAAATAATTTTCGGGTAAATGGCAATGGGTGTCAATGTAAGCCACTATCCTAATAACTCCTATAGAGTTGGATTAATAGCTGATTCTGATATTAATATTTACATCAATAGAGATTTAAAAAGATAAACTCGTCTTAAAAAAATAAAAACATTCCAAAAGTGAATAATTCTCAAAACTAAAAAACCCTTCTAATGCAATGTATGAGAAAAAGTGGTTACAATTATGGTTATGCATATGATTTATCTTAGAACTACATCTTTACGACGACGATGGGCACGGTACCTTTCCCAGTTTCCTGATATTTTTGTAGGAAAGCTAGCTGAAGGGATCTATCTTATGAAGAACTGCGGTCAAAGCATGCTGCTAATTTTGTCGGAGATGAATCGGGAAGGTGGAAACATTGAAGTATATGTCCTTGAAGCGCTTAGAATTGAAGATTTCTTAGACGACCCTGAAGTTAAGGAGATGGCCTCGTGGGTAAAGTCAAAAAAGAACGGGCTAAAGGTGCTGACAAGCGGAGTAAAGAACCTGCCAGAGGAACAAGCACGTTTATTAGAACAAGTGATAAAGAAACGTTTCTCAGTGACGTTGAATTTGTATTAGTTGATTATTTAAAACAACTTGGTTCTCTTCCATCACATTCAATCAAACAAGATGATCCATTAACTAGAAATTTAAAATTTTATGCTAAAAAATGGAGGGAAGTAAAGAAATGATGCGTGTGATTTTGGAAAATATTGGGGGGATCGATCAACTCGCTTTGGAATTTAAAAAAGGTAAAAACTTGATAAAAGCGCCAAATGCGACTGGAAAAAGCTCATTTGTCCGTGGAATTGAATTATTGAATGTACCAAAAGATAAAATCGACAAGAAACGTCATTATCTAAATCTTTTTTCAGATTCAGGCCGTGTGAAAATGGAACAGGAAGGGAAAGTGATTTGCGACCGGAAATTAGTTGTTGAGAGCGGAAATAAAATTAGTATAATAGGAAATCCTTTTCACAATGAGAACCAAAACCCAAATTTGTTCACCTTAGCAACTCCTGACAATGAGCTCATTACTGCAATTACTATGGGGAAAAAATTAGAAGAACTTCTTACACAGTATTCTGACGTTAAATTCTATTCCTATTTAATAACAAATGTAAAAAATCGTATAACCAATTTAAAGAAAGATCTTCGAGTTTATTTAATGTATGAATCCGATATTGAGAACATGCGCCAAGAACGGTCAAGATTGGAAACAGATCTAGATAAAACGAGAATTGAACGAGAAACACTTCCTGAAATCAACTTGGAAGAAATACAATCATACTCAGAGTTAGAAACCAGATACAATTCCCTTTCAAAAGAAGTTCTTTCCCTAAAAAATAAAGCAGAAAATGCAGCTGACATTATCAAGCTAGATACAGCTCGACGAAGAGATATTAAAGTGCAGATCAAAACAATGGAAGAAGAAATTAAGAATTTCATGGAAGAACATCCTAGTGTCGAACAAGAAATAGCACATATTGCTGATCGTATAAAAGAGAATAGGAAGTTCTTAGTCGAAGTGAAAACAGAGAAAAATGAAACAGAAAAATCGATCAAGGAAGTGCGAAATTGGATCTCACTTAGTCACTCTATAAAAGATCTATCAAAATGTATTGTTTGTGGTAGACCTTATACACAAAAACACGCAAAAGCTCGCGAAGATAAACTATTAGTAGAGGATTCACATCTTTCAAAACGTCTACGTGAATTAGAATTTCAAATTGATGATTATGAGAGACGAAAAGAGGATTTAGAGGTTCTAATTCACAAAATCAAAAACGATAATCAAATAAAAATTACGAAATCCAAACAAGAAGTTCGTCGTTTGGAGAAAGAAATTGCAGATAAAAAGAAAGAGATTGAAGCAAATGAGAAATCGTTTCGCGCTAAAGATGCGGAATTAAAAATTCTTGAAAAATCTCTTGATAAAGGACGCGCAGATTCGATTAAAATGATAAACCAACTCGATGCTAAGATCCAACGAATCCTAGGAAAAATTGAACAATTAGATAAACAAATCGAAGATAAATCAAATCGGATTGATCAAATTGATCAAGTACAAACAGAGTTCGATTTTTATCAAGTACTCCAAGATCACTTAGAACGACGAGAAGAGATTGTAAAGTTAGGTGTTATTCAAAATTTCAATAGACAAATTAAAAAAGTATACCAACTAATGTCTTATCGCGATTTTGAAGATATCCGAATTGAACAGAATTTTAAACTGATTGTTAAAAGAAAACGAGGGAAAAGATCTATTGATCAACCTATTGAATCATTAAGCGACAGTGAGCGAATAACTATAGCTCTGATTGTTATGCTTGCTGGAAGAGAAGAATATATCGCAGATTACCCTCTTTTCGTATTAGATAAAGTAACACTTGATTATGATCCCTCTCGATTTCAGATGATCCTTGATTATCTCACTCAGAGGGAAGTACCCTATATTCTTGTCACTGTAGCGCAAAGCATTGAGGAGAGTAGTGGGCAGCTAGAAGTGGAATATCTAGGCACTGAAGGTTAACTTCCAAGGCAAGTTGATAGGGAAAAAATCAGGGACAAGAAGCTCATTCCATCTAATCCCTGATAGCAATGGCTTCAATCATTACACCTGCGTTCAGTGGAAGGGCAGCAGCTTGCAGCGTTGCTCGAGTGGGCGGATCACTAGGAAAAAACTTTGAAAAGACTTCATTTATAGCATCAAAGTCATTTATGTTAGCTAGATAGATTGTAATTTTAACAATGTCACTCAAAAACACATCAGCAGACTCTAATAATTTTTCTATCTTTTGAATCACCTGAGTGGTTTGTGTATGAATATCCGCGTTTAAATCGTCACCTATTTGCCCTGAAATAAAGATAAATTTACTTCCTGAAGTTATAATTGCAGGTGAATAGGGTCCTACTTTTTTACCAATATTTATTACTTGTTTCATGTTTTATCAGCATTAAACTTAGTTTTATATCTTTTATGATTATAAGAGGTTTATATAATTTCTTTAGGGAGATCTAATAAATTTAACTTAATTTCTGGATCTTTTTTTCGAGAAACTGGAGGTTCTAACACAATTATCTGGATTTCGCATGTTACTGAAACAATACAACCAGGAAAAACATGACCACCAATACAAGAACAATCAGATCTACTAAAAATTCCATGGATATGAATTATTTGAGTTTGGGCGATATTCCCCAGTAGTGATACAAGTTCTAAGTTCTCATAGAAAAATCTTTCGACATATTTTGTACCATCATAGAATCCGATTTTTGCTGCAGATACAGCTCCAATCCCATTAATTAATCCAGCACCAATATTTGAGTGATTTTTGCAGAATTTTTGAATCGACTCAATAATATCTTCCCCCCGAAATAAACGTAGCAAATAAACATTTTTAATTTTCTGTGAAAGGTATTTCATAAGAACATCGAAAGTGACTGTTTAAAAATTTGGCTAAATAAATTGCGCTTACCTATAAGAATTATAAATTATAGGATAGATCTATTAGATAAGAAAAAAGAAAAATTAAACAGTCAAAAGATAACAATATGAAGCAAACCTTAGAAACTCAAAAGCAGGTAGAACAGGAAAAAGGTATTTAAGAAAGGAAAATTACTATAAACCAATCATTTCATTAAACTTAAAAACATCAAAATTGAAGTATTTGAGAGACAATTTTTAGTCTTCTAAATGCGAATAAAAGATGATTCTTATTTAACCAATTCCGACCAACTTACAAAAATGACACGAGGTATTATTCTTGAAAATACATTGTGATAGTGATTGCCGGCCATGCGTTTTAGAAGGAGGACCAAGTCGAAATCTCGAAGACGGAGGAACCGCTTATTCATGTGAATTTTGTCGATCCACCTTTTTTTGTGACGTTGGTATTGTCCAACGCTTTTCAGCCGATATTACTACAAATTTTTGTATTGATTGTGGAATGCAACTGGTAGCAAAACCTCTAGACGAAATTGCATTAGAAAAAGCAAAGTTTTTGATGGATAATAGAAATTTAAGTCGGAGTGGTAAATTCAGACCATCTTTAGCTTCTAAGAAAGCAACCAGATCTGTAAAATCTCTTTCAATATTATATGAAACTAAAACCACAAGTGCATTTCATAGATCATTAATAACCGAAATGACTCGTATTTCAGGTTTAACCCCTCAAGTGATTAGTAATTTTGCGAGGGAGTTTGGAATTGGGGAAAATGTGATTTCAAACCTTTCTGGAGATCCAGAAACTATTCTCCTAACGCTAGCGAGTGTATCCCCTAAGTTCATCGAGGTTCTTCATTCTATATTAATCGGTAGGGATCCAACAGTTCCGGGAGGATTGGCATTAAGATTTAATGTTTTTGCATATAATATTGCTAATATTGTATTTGTACAACCATCTACATCTTTAGTTGAATCTGGCCCATATGACTTGATAGCTTATGATTCACAGGGTATGCGAATATGGATATTTTGTGTTCAGGGATTAGTAGGCACACAAGAATTAGAAAAAATCGTTGGACCTATGTTGAATCAAGACCTAGAGGCATTTTCAGGAGTATCCGAGATAGCTATAGTAGCTCAGAAGGGATTTACTTGGATCGCTAAGCAACTCTTAAAGAAGTATCGTGGTATAGTTGTTACAGATGAAGGAAAGCAAAGATTAATACCATTTGAACTCTGGCAAGAGAAATCTGTTCCTAGTATCCCCGAAATCGCTTTTGAGAACATTCATCTTTGATTTTTTTGGTGTGAGCAATGAATTCTGCACCTACGACAAGTCCAGAAGTTCTCTGCCATAAAATAGTTTTTCTAGGTAACAGTAGTGTTGGAAAAACCTCAATTATTCGCCGTATACTTAATCTAGAAATTGAAACTGAATATAAGCCTACAATAGGAATACGATTCCATAATTTAGAGATAAAATCAGATGATCCCTATTATCTCCAACTTTGGGATGTATCTGGTGACGAATCTAACATTGATATACTCCCATCTTTGCTTAAAGAAACTGCTGTAGCCGTAATAACCTTTGATCATAAGAATAAGGAATCCCAGGTTGAAATTAAACAGCTTTATGAAAAAGTAAGTGAATTTATATCTCCAAATCAAATCTTGTTGGTAGGAAATAAAGCTGAAGATGAAAATAAAGAAATACCTAAGATATTAGATTCTTGGGTTAAAAAATTAGACCTTGTTATAATCCCACTTTCAGCTCGAAAAAATATTGGACATACACTGCTCTTGCATAATATAATTGAAATTATCAAGAGGAAAAAGATACTGTAAAAGACTCCTCAATAAATTGATATTTATCAGGTTGGATTAACCCAAGAATTTACACCCAATCTTCTTCATCTCCCTGACACGATGATTGAACTATTTCGCATTCCCACCATCGGGTTCGATCTTGGAATACACAAATATCATCAGTAACCTGACATTTATGGTCTTCTTTGAGATAAAGGCATAAACTAGTCATGGTCAACCTTAAATTCATCCGAGCTGGTGGTTCACCACCTTGATAATTGAGATAAAGACGGTCTCTAATCTCTTGATAATTTTGAACTTGAATTGTGGTTAAGATACTACCAGTCTTGAAAGTGATTCCACCTGCAAGTGAATCATCGAATTCTAAAAATTGAAACAATTGACGTTGAAGGTTGTCAAGAATTTCGTCATCAATATCTGTCATTCCCATCATACTTAACATTTCTTTCAATTTTTTCCGAAACATCCTGGGAATCACCGATATATTTTTTATTTTATCGTTCTGATTGTTTAATGTTTAAATTCTTGTTTGAACAATCTAATCATGCATTGCTTTTATATATATATATATGCGAGCAAATAAAAATGCTTCATCCAAAAAGTTAATCCTATAAATCAATAATATATGGTGTATTGGAAAGGAGAATCTAAAATTGGCAGATACCGATTTCAATCCTGTAGTATGGGTTTCCTTAGCCTCCACAGCTGGTCTTAGTTTAATCAGTTTGGGCCAACCTGGCTTAAGATCAGATCTTGATGAACAGGTATACACTGGAGGATTAACCGCTGTCCAGCAAATGCTCTCTGGTGAGGTGGGAGGAGACACTACACGGTTTGTGGGAGGTAGCCATAGTAATAAAACTGGTCGGTTCTTAGTAAAAGGTAGTGAGAGTGAACTTGTTGGACAATTTCTACTAATTTCTCCAGAAAATCTACCTGTTGATCCAACTCTGATTGACTATTATGAACATCTAGTTTCAATTTTTGCTCAAGAAACACTAAAAACAGATCACTATCGTCGTGTTCAAGAGTTTTATATGAGCTTAGGAGTAAATGACGTTTTAGATACATTTCTCTATAGCATTAAACAGGCACGAAAAAAAGTTTCTATTCCTCACAATGAAAAGTTATTTTCCACAGCCCTTCATAATACTCTGTTAAAGTCCATTAATGAGTATGAATATTCCGTAACACTAGTTAAAGTTTCAGAATTTAAAGGAAAGTATACTGATCTGAAAGAAAGAATGAATTCAGAGAAAAAAGCCCTTATGGCGGACTTTGAAACAGACATTCTTGAGTTCTTAGCTAGTGAATATCCCCATGCTTTAGTAATGTTCCCCAAAATAGATTCTTTAGAAAAAACACTCTCTAAATCCTTAAATTCTGAAATGGCAAAGATTAATGTGAAAAATCATTTGGAGGAACTGATTCAAGAATTTGAGACAAATGAATTGTCACAATTTCTTGAAGAATTTTCTCTTCATGAAATAACCAAAGTTAATTTGCGGTCAAATTTTGAAGATGAAATATTTCATAAGTTTAAACGTGAGTATCCATTATTATATTTGATTGATCCAAATATTAATGGATTTCCAGAGATTATTGACAGTTTTACCAGGAGAATCAATGAGCAGTATGATCTCGCAGGGACTTTAACACGAATTGGAAAAGCAATACTTGGTGAGGGTCGAGAACTTGAAGAAAGATTAGTTCTACCCTACATCACAAATTTCTGTAACCAGTTTTCTGCTGGATTAACATCATCAGCATGGAAGTATATGCAAATCGTCTTTAAGCTGATCACATTGGAATCAAATATTGATGTTACAGACATTTTGCCCAACTTTAAAGATCAAATCCCTGAAAAGCATTTTTCAGATGTCGAAACAAATATGACAAAATATAAATTAGCAAAACTTGCCCCTATATCCTTTACAATTAAAAAGGCTAGTGATGCTCTTCCCTTTTATAGAGCATTATTCTCAACCATAGGTTTTGGTGTTAATTCAATAATTTGCGACTTAGCCCTAAATGATAAAACCACAGAGAACTTCTTTTGGCATACTGCACACAATTTAAATGATTTTATTAGGATTATACATCATACATATGCTTTATTCTCAATCTACATATATTTAGAAAGAAATCAATCACGAATGAATTTCACGATTTCATACCCAAGTAAAGATTCCTTTGAGAAGAGTCAAGAAGATATTGCTAAGGATCCATTAATAATCTGTGAGGCTCTCATTAAAGCTAATATTGATGGTCTTAGAAAAGAAAACCAGTTAGTAGAACGTAAATTTGAGGAATTTCAACAAGCTTTTTCAAAAAGGATTAATGAAGTCGAAAACTATCTTTCTCAAGATCCTAAACGTATTTCTACTGGTTATTCATTTAAAAGATTAAATGAATTGGAAATACTCTCGCTTTCTTTTAAACCTTTGAAAAGTGTTGACGAAATTATAGAAAAAGTTCAAACTGATTATGAAAAGCTGATCACAGAAATATATCCTGACTTAGATAGAGTTAAGGATGCTGCTGTGCAATTCCAAAACGGAAAAATTGATAAAAAGAAACTGGAGAAGATATTGGAAAATCGGGGATTCCTTAATAAGATCAGAAGTAATTTTGAGAAAATGATTCGAAAAGCGCAAGAGGATATCAATAAAAAGTATAGAGATAGTCCAAGTATTGTTGAAAAAGAATTCAAAGGCCGTTCAAAAGATATTTCTAAAGAATATAATCAAGCATGCTCTTTTCTCAATTTCGATAGAAAAGGACTTAGAAAAGGGGAGTCCAATCTTATACCTGATCCTAGTTCTACAATTTCTAACCTTCAAGCATCAATAAATCAAAAATTTACTAAGGAACGGTTTTTAAATAGAGAGAATTTAGGTATTTATTATTTTCATGCTAGATATAGGACCTTACCTAAAAACTTGGAAAATGAAATATCTAATTCATTAGTACAAAGAAAGTCATATCCCCTTTTGAAAGAATCAATTGAATATCAAAAGAAAGATCTATCAATAGATATCTTTAGAAGTTATTCGATAGTTTTAGAAGAATATGCTAAAGATTTTATTAACTCTCTATTTGAAGATGCAGATAAAATATTTGGCAAGAACATATTAAAAAGAGATATGGATGTATTCTTTAGTGAAAAAGACAAGATTACGATACCAACACTTGAATTAGGGCTTGTCTCAAGTGCTGAAGCAGCTAATTCCTTAAAAACCCTATTAGGATCGGCCGTGATTGTTCATGAAGAAAAAGGGGAAGATAACAAACAGGATAAGATATATCGTATTTCTGCAGCGATTCCCAATTTCGAAGCCGATGTAAAGCAGCTTAAAAATATCTGGAAATCAAAAGATTGGACTCTCAAAAAAGTTATCTTGCTCTTAAGTTGGTATTCATTACTTGCCAAGAATAGTTTTTATGTAAACCTTATCCGATATGCAACCGATCTCTATTCTGATCGTGTGAAGAACTCCTTAGAAAAGATTTTTGCGGATATTGGAAAAGAAATTATAAAAAACTAAGTAATTTTAATAGTTAATGGATCGATTTAATGTCAGAAAACAATTCTTTAAAGCTCTTTGAGAACCCTAACGTCTATTCACCCCAAGAGGACACATGGTTTTTAGCAGATGTTCTGGTAAAGTACTTTTATGAAAGAAAATTCAGCAAAAAGAGCTCATTCTTAGTTTGTGAGGTGGGTGTCGGAACGGGCTTTATTTCTATTTTATTGGGGAAGAAATTTCCAAATCTTCAGATTATAGGGATAGATATTTCTCCACAGGCAGCTGTCTTATGCTGGAAAAATATGACAGGGTTATTAAAACAACAGAAATTTCATTTAATTTGCTCTAATTTTCTTCAGGCCTTGAATCCTTTGAAATTTTCTCCTGAAATAATCTTTTTCAACCCTCCATATGTTAGAACAAGTGATTATGAGCTAAAGCGTGGGGATTCAATGTCAAAAGCTTGGGTAGGAGGGGCTAGTGGGGTTGTTATTATACGAAATTTTCTTGAGAATTTAACTAAATATAACTTTAAAACAGCGTTTTTCCTTTCTTCAATATTTAATGAGAATGAATTACTCGAAAGAGATTTTTCTAAACATTTTATTATAGAAACTATTGCAGAAAAAAAAGTAGAGAGTGAACGTCTACTTTGTTATAAAGTTCAACATAAGTAGATATTGATTTGTTTTCTTAAATAATCATTTTTGGTTAAGAAAATCAACTAAGTTTTTTAAAGATAGCTCAGGATCCTCAAGATAGAGTAATAACCGATCATTCTCCTGTATTTGCTCTTCCAGAGGGATAATTTTCTGTTTTGCATCTTCTCTTAATATGCTTAAAACTCGGACACTAGGAATGTTTAATTCATTTAGAGGTCTAGAAATTTTAGGAATGGGAATAGAGATTACGGGTGGTTTATCCAAGGTTAGTTTCATCTGCTGATATAATTCACGTACAATCTGGAAGAGATTATCAACAATAAGTATTTGCCCTTCTTTTTGACGAGCAAGATATTTTACAAATGGAGGCGCAAATTGTGCTAATAATATCACTTTGAGGTCAGCTGTTTCAGTCGAGACAAATGACATAATATCTTGGATCATAACAGGATCTTCATGGAGGATAATTACTTTCTCAGCATTTTGAAAACCTATATTTTCATACAAATTCCTTTTTGCATATTCTTCCTTCTTCTCCTCGATAAGAACATTTACCTGCTCTTTTACTTCCTCGGTCCACGCTAGTTTCTTGTTAGAAATTAATGCTACTTTAGATTGAGCTCCGATTTCAATTAGTTTATCAATGAAGGCCTCTGCGAAAATATTGCTCCCAAAAACGAAAATAGAATTTTGACGTTCAATTGCTTTTTCAGCAAATTTCCTAATTCGTCGCTTTTTAAAGAAACTCATCTAGTTCACCTCATCTGATGGATCAATTCTTGAAGCAGAAATTCTTGCTGAATCAGATATCTTCTCATCAGTCACTATAGGAATTTCAACTGTTGGTATCACGGGTTGATCATCTGGAATAACTGATTTCTCTGCTTTTTCCTTTCTTTTCTTTTTCTGTTTTTTGACTTTTTTAGGTAGTAAAGGGAGTTCAGTTGAGACTCTGTTTACTAACATCATCATATAATTACTAGTATAATGCAGGATGACACGATCACCAATTTTAAGGATCTCTTTTGGTGGTAGTAATTCCTCACCACGACGAATAAGGAGAACATCCACTTTAGGTATATCAGAACTCATTTTATGTCCAGTGGTACCAATAAAGGTTCGTGGAACATCTATCTCAGCAGTTGGTGGAAAATTAAAATCGAGTGAGAGCGAGGTTACAAGGCCCTGTACAGTTGCATCGAGATCTTCAATAATTACCAAGTTTTTATCCTTAACTAATTCGCTAAACACAAAAGCAGGGGAATATTGTGAAAGAAGGATAATATCCACTTCAGGCCGTAAACGACGGATATTTGTTAAGATGTTTTGATTTAATTCGATACTTTCAGTTAACACCATAACGCGAGCAGCGTTTTTGAAACCAATTATATCGTAAAGATTTTCTTTTTCAAATTCTTTGTGATTATCTACGACATAGATATCAATCATCGATTTCATTTTTCGAACCCACAACAAATCAGCGTCTGCAATTAGGGAGACCCTGTCTTCATATCCATATTGATAAATCATTTCAAATAAAAAAAGCTCTGCAGGCCGGGAACTGCCAAAAATATATGTTACATCTTTTTTTGTATTAACCTTATCTCTATATTTCATAATTGGAGATTTAATCATTAATCGAACGATTACAGTTCCAACACCGATGATTCCTGCTCCCCATCTCAATGTTGTAGGATTAATCAGGAAAGCAAACAGATCTTGCTGCAATTTTACTGCTGCTGTATATTGCCCAGGAATCAGAGACAATGAGAAAGGAACTCCAATAAGGATTATAAAAAGTAATATTACAATGATACTCCCTATCATTAAGAAGAGAATAAAGAGATCTTGAAGGGGAATAAAATACTTGAGCTCTCGTAGTAAAGCACGAGAAACAAACTTTAAATTGGCTCTAATAGTCGTTAAATTATATTTAAGCTGCCTCATATTGTCTCCAAATGTACGTTTGGGTTTCTTCTTCTTTTTAGCTTTCTTTTTCTCAATTAAAGCCTCTTGTTGATTCAATTAAAAATCACCTTGATTTTTAAGTTATTTAATCTTGATAACAGGGAATATAACCTCATCATGGAAAAAAATGTATTCCTTTTGATTTAGAGATGGATTAGAAAGTAGTCGACAGCTGCTTGTATTTTGACAATAAAAAAATATCTTTCATTATTAAGTTACTCTAACTTGATTGAAGATAATAAGTCGTAAGAGAGATTTATATCTCAATTGATATTAATCAACTTCTACGAGCGATGCAGGAGAACCTCCTGTTCCCCAATCGAGTTCTCGTTTGAGTAAATCACGAATAGCTATACGAATGGCCTCTGATCGACTAGAATAAACCCCTTCTCGAACTAAATCATCTAAACCTTCTAAATACGTATTTGGTGCTTTAAAACTAATGAGCTTCAAGATTATCACATTTTTTTTAGTTTATACAAATGAACTAACTGAAGAACGGCTTTAATCTCTCTTCCTGTAAATCAAAGTTAAGAGAAATTGAAGTTTGTCATATAGATAACTAGTTCAGGTTTAGACTTATGCTTAATGAAGGTTTAAATTCCTTT
>JBHLKC010000023.1:0-24294 GCA_048887065.1 Candidatus Hodarchaeota archaeon | reverse complement strand
AGAAAAAGAGATGTCCAAAATTCAAGGACTTGTTTCATTTGAAAATGTCTCGTTCAAATACCCTACATCGAAAAAACTAATTCTAGAGAGTATTTCCTTTACTGCTGCACCTGGTCAAACAATTGCAATTGTTGGTCCAACAGGATCAGGAAAATCATCATTCACAAAGCTATTACTCCGACTATATGATTATGAAGGAACCATTAAGATAGATGGTGTTGATATTAAGGAGTTCACACTTGAATCTTTACGGAAGAATATTGGCAGAATTGAACAGGATATTTACCTATTTCCAAGAACTGTGAGAGAAAATATTGCTTTTGGAGCACGTGACGCTAGTCAAGACCAAATAGAAAAAGCTGCGATATTAGCAAGAGCTCATGAATTCATTATTAACGATTTATCTAAGGGATATGACTCAAATGTAGGAGAGGGGGGAAGTCAGTTATCTGGAGGTCAAAGGCAGCGAATAGCCTTAGCACGAACGTTCTTGACAAATCCTCGTATTTTGATTCTGGATGATTCGACTAGTTCAGTAGATTCCAAAACAGAAGAAGAAATTGTTAATGCAATTAGCAATGTAAGTCAAGGACGCACTACTTTTATCATAACTCATCGACTATCCACGATTCGTAATGCAGATTGCATTTTAGTCATAAAAGGAGCGAAAATTGTCGCTAAGGGACACCATTCTAAGTTAATTTACACATCTCCAGACTATAGGTATATTTTCGGTAAAAATGTTGAACTCCCCCCGCTTAAGGTTGAATCAGCTAGCGCTATTGCAGGAGGTGCATACTAATGACTTGGATATTTGAAGGAATTCAGTTAGAAGATCAAGAAAGAAAATATTCTGATTGGGAGTTAATTCGGCGTTCTATCAGCCGTGTTACTCCTTTCAAAAACCCAGTGGTAATTTCGACTATAACCATTGTAATAATTACTTTTACAGGCCTTTTAGCCCCGCTAATATTTGCAAACATGATAGACAATTTACAGTCTCCTCAAATAACTGAAGTTATAACCTGGGCAATGCTAGCTGGAGGAATAGTTTACTTTATATTAACGGTTTTCAATTGGGTTGGAGACTATATCTTAAATATTCAACTCGCTAGATTGGTACCAGATTTTATGGTAAATCTTCGAATAGATATTTTTGAAGCGCTCCAAAGACAGGACATGAAATTTTTCGATAGAAACAGAAGTGGACGACTAAATTCACGAGTCACAAGCGATGCTTCAGATTATGGTAACGCAGTTTCTCTTGTACTAACTGTTGTCGGTCAGTTTTTAACTGTAATTTTTCTCTTCCTAATCCTTGCAGTAATTAATTTACCACTAGCCCTGATTACTACTCTAGTTGCGCCAATATTAGTAATTGCTAGCTTCTTTTTCAGAAAAATCGCCAGAAAGACTGCAATGAATTTTAGAAAAGCGCATGCCTCAGTTATGTCTTCAATATCAGAGTCTGTGAGTGGCATTCAAGTCAGTAAGTCGTTTGGAGTCGAAACAGAAAGCCTTGAAGAGTTTAAAAAAATAAATGAAAAGCATTATAAGGCTGGAATCAAACGTAATGTGTCAATGGGTATGTTTTTTCCCTTTATTAATTTATTATCGGCATTTGGAACCGTTGTAATTTTATACCTAGGCGGCCAATCAGCTGTTCAGAACCTTGGGTTTATATCAGCTGGTACTTTATACATATTCCTAAACTATTTAGGTCAATTCTTCTTTCCAGTAACTCAGATCGTGAATTTCTATGCACAAATCCAAGCAGGTTTCGCAGGTTACGAACGTATCCTTAATGTCATTGATTACGAACCAGAGGTTCAAGATCTTGGTGATGTCGAGTCAAACAATATTGAAGGTAAAATTGAATTCAAAAATGTAGATTTCGAGTATGTTACTGACACACCAGTACTTAGGAATTTCTCATTAACAATTAAACCTGGCGAGAAATTAGCTATAGTTGGTCATACAGGAGCTGGTAAAACGTCCATAATATCAATCTTGAGTCGTTTTTACGAATTTCAAGCAGGGAAAATTCTCATCGATGGTATAAATATTCGGGACATCAAACTTAAATCGTACCGAAAGCATCTTGGGATTGTACTTCAGACTCCTTTCCTCTTTAATGGTAATATTGAAGAGAATATTACTTACGGTCGAAAAGAAGCAAGCGCAGAAGATTTTCAAAGAGCTTTAAAGATATCACGAGTTGATGAAATTCTGGATTATATGAAAGATGGACTCCAAACCCAGGTTGGTGAAGGTGGATCTCTTCTCAGCACTGGACAGAGACAGCTCGTAAGTTTTGCGAGAGCTCTACTAGCTGATCCTAGAATCCTAATATTGGATGAGGCAACTTCCTCAGTAGATGCCTATACTGAAAGCATAATTCAGGAATCCTTAGAAGAATTGATGAAGGGAAGAACATCTATTGTGATCGCTCACCGTTTATCTACAGTCAAGAATGCTGATCGAATAATAGTGTTAGATAAAGGAAAAATCATTGAAGAGGGAAATCACGAGGATCTCTTACTACAGGGAGGTGAATATGCGACTTTGTATAACACTTATTTCAAACACCAAGAGGTTACATGGACCCCAACAGGCTCAGTTGAGTTAGCTGCCGTAGAATCTGTTACTCCTCCTTAGAGTTTAAGAAAAAAGAGAAATGAAGTAATTTTCTTTCAATTAAACCTTAGGAAGTAGTATCACTCTCTTCTTTTGGTTTTTTCTCAAGATAGGTTTTCAGGAGATTGATCTCAGTTTGAACATCTTCGAACTTACCAGAAGAGAGCTTTCCTCGTATGAAATCATTCCAAGCTTTATCTTGTAGGGCTTCAAAAGATAAATGATCACCTTTTTCCACAGCATTATGGAACGATTGTACGAATTTTCCATAAGATCGTCTACCCCAGAGATATGGAAGACCTTTTAATAAAGTTATCAACCCCATTAGGGCTCCAAAAGCCATAGATGCTATTTCTGCCAATGTGAACTGAGCCCAAATTGGTGTAATGGAATTGATTTTTACATAGTAAGGGAGTTTACTGTCCGAACTAAAAAAGAATGTGACTTTGTTGCCTTTCTTTGTAGAAACTTGTTCTTCTGAGCTCACTGAACTTTTGTAAGTTGAATCATAATCGAAGCTTAAATCTTGACCCGATGGTAATTCAAGTGTAAGTTGGATATTCTGAGGAATAATACCAAAATAACGGGCATATTTTGGTACTTCATTTATATCCCAAGGATTATTTCCAAGATAAACAGTTCCAGAATAACCCTTTGTACTACGTACATATTCAAGAGCTGATCCAGGGGCTTTAATTCGAACCTCCTCTCTTATCTCCGTATAAACACCCCCAGGATTGAAAAAAGCATGTAGAAAATGGAAGTCTGAAAGTTGACTTAGTTCCAATTTGTTTAAATCGAACAAGAAGGGTTCAGGTAGAGACAGTAAGAATGCAGTTGTCTCCCGAAAGATCAATACCTGGTGAATTCCAAAGATTTCAATTTCTTCTTCAGTTTGCTCAATGGTGTGATTGAACTGAAAAGTTTCAAATGAGCTTGATGTAATCTTCAACAGTGTACTATTCACGGGGACAAGTTCTTCAAGTGCTCTATATCTCTTTTGATAATCCTTTACAATGGATGAGTTTTGAAACATAGAATAATTACCATTCCAATCGGGATATTGAGAGAAAAACTCAATATTAAATTCAAACAGTATATCAGCGTGCGTTGTTAACTTGGCAATAGCAAAGTAGCTAAAAATTTCTTGAGCAATCCCAGATAATTCTGGACTGGTGAGTACAGTTAATCGTTGATAGATTGTGTCTGAATTCTTGAAAGTAACATTTACCATAGTGTTGGCTATAGGTGGATCTTCTTGGTTAATGTTTTTATAGTCAACAGGAGAGGATAATCCACTATTGCTTATAGTAAGGAATAATATGCAAAAGGATATTAAAAACAGATACGAAATAGGTCTAAACTTCCTCTTACTCATTATTTTTCATCTCTGAGAAATAAACATTACTATAAAGGGGAATACTATTAATAATCTATCTTTTTGAAATGAGAGGAAAAGTTGCCTGTTGAATTTTTTGAAAAATCTTATGGTGTAAATCATGGCAGAAGCACAAATAAATGATGATCTAATGACCTGTCTTAAGCTTCCAGGCCAAAGTGGATTTGAAAAACCTATAAGAGACTACCTTATTCAAAAATTATCTCCTTATGGTGAAATATCTAAAGATAACCTTGGATCAATAATTTGTAAGATTAAAGGTAGAACTTCTAAACATAAGTGGTATATTGGAGCTCATATGGATACTTGTGGATTTATTATTCATAGTATAGATAGTTATGGTTCGATCAAATGTGTTAACTTTGGTTATCAAAGTGTTGAAGCTTGCCATATGCAGCCTGTAACTATTACAACAAATCAAGGAAAAATAAATGGATTAATGTATGCAAAGACTACAGACAAAAAGAAGAGTTTCACAATAGAGCTAGGAATGAAATCTTCAGCAAAGGTTAGAGCTTTAGGAATTAAGGGAGGGGATCCTGTACATTTTACAAATGATCCATACCTTATTGGGAATCCAGCTGAACAAATCATCTGTTCCCCACGCTTAGATAATCGCTTTGGAATTTTTGAATTGATACTTCTTGCGAATTTATTCAAAGAAAACCCTCCTTCTGATGATGTATACTTGGTTGCTACTGTTGAAGAAGAAATGGGAGGGCGTGGAGCTAAAACAACAGCAACTAAAATTAGGCCTGATTTGGCTATCATTTTGGATATTACATATGATGAACCACCAGTCCATATGGGATTGGGCCCAGTAATAACGCTTTCTGATAAGTCTTCAATTTTATCTTCACAAGTACGTGATTTTCTTCAAAAATTAGCTGAAGATTGTGGTATTCCACTTCAAACAGAAGTCTGGAATATTGGTAGTACAGATGCAGGCTCTGTACGTACAATTGGAGAAGGAGTTCCATCCATTCCTATTTTAACTGCAGCCAAGAATAATCACACGCCTCAAGAAATCGGTTGCATTAAGGATTGTTATTATGTCTCGGAATTTTGTGGAGAACTTATCGAGCTTGGTGGTACAGAGGTACTCGAAGCTTTTGAATTGTGAATTATTTAGATTTCAGAGTCAAATCTAGAAAAAGGCACCTGAGGGAAGATCTCATCGATTAAAAGACGGTGAAATCTACAAACAATGAATTACAGGCAGCTGCTTGTTTAGTTGCAGAATATCAAGAATTTAATAAACCTTTAACCATTCTTTAAGTGTTTTATTATTCTCAAAATTGAACACTATGCTATTAGAAATCTTAATATTGAGACTAAATAATCTAAGTAAAAATATGACTCTGAAACTTTCGTAGCTTATAAAAACCAAGATTTCCCTAAGATGCTCCTATATAATATTATTGAGGAATTAACTTTTGAACCACTATAATTCGTTTTTAAAACATGCAAAATCGTCCTTAATTGTTGGCCGGCAACAATATGTAAAACACTTTGAGGTAATTTTATCACGATTTAAATCTGGGAATTTCAAGCGAAATCTTATTATTGTTTCTGGATCACCTGGGATTGGAAAGTCCACTTTACTTAACTTGTATGGTGATATAGTAAAACGTGAGGGGATGGCATACATTCAACCCACAATACAGATGGGAAAATTAAATAGAGACATCTTCCGAGAAATTTATCGAGCGATGTCTTCTCACCTAGAAAAAGAAAAGAAAGGATTCTTGCAAAGATCCAAGGAAGTTCCTATCAAATCTGTTCATTCCAAATCAATAACTTCAGATGTTATTGCTGATTTTCTCCTTAATTTAGAGGTGAATAGACCAAAGGTTCCAATTATTATTGCACTAGATACTTTTGATCGTATTTTGGACTCGGGTCAAAACTATATCATTGAGGGGTTAATGGATCTGATTAGTGCTCTTAGGGCTAAATTTCAGATTCTATTCATAATTTCAATTCAGGATTATTACACTTCTGAGATGAACAAATTTATTCAGATGGGAGAACATATTGTTGTAGAATGTCTAAGTCATGCTGATTCGGTACAGTTGCTCTCTAACACAGTTAGAGGACACATCCGAACTAGTAACCAGTTATACGAAGATTTCGTTAAGCAATCTGATCGTTCTCCTTTCAATATAGTTTTTATATCCGAAGTAATTAATTGGGCAAATGATAAAATAAGAATTGAAGGATTTACTGAAAATGAGGAAACAATTAGGGATTTAGCTCAACCATTTATAAGGAGTTTAGCCATACGTGCCTTTATTCAAGAAGTTTTTCATATATCTAAGGAAGAAGACGATATTATCCAAATTATGCTTGATTCTTCGAAAAATGCCGTTCATAAACGCTCACTTCCCTCTACAATTTCTAGACATGACCTTGAAAACCTTCTGAAGAAAGGTTTAATCATAAAACAAGGAGATTATTACCAATTTTCAAGTTATGCTTTATTTACTTCATTAGGATTAGGAACCAGAGTTGTAGATCAACCTGCAGCAGTTGAACTAATGCTTTCATTTCTGGAAGAGGACATCTATAGGAAAATTGGAGTAAATATGACGGTTCTGGAACGTTTGGATCAAATCTGTTATTCTACAACTGGTTTAAAAGATCCTTCGATAGCAAATCGTGCTGAAGTTTTATACAAATCCGTTCTCGATCAAGATGATCATTATGGAGCTTTTAAATTAGCTTTATTAACTGGAAATCTTCTCCGTATAGTAAAAGGTGCTGATGATTGTGGTAAATTTTTTGAGACATCCGCCCAGAGTTTTTATTATCGAAGTAAGTTTGATTATTCAGCAGCATTATATCGAAAAGCAATAGAAGCCTTTCATATTGCTGATAATAAGGATAAATTCAAGGCTGTTTCGAAAAAAACAGCAGATCTTTATTTACAGCTAGCGGATGGATATATTATAACAAATAATCTAGAATTTGCACGATCAGCTTATTATCACTCAATCCTGTTCTTTAAACAAGCTGAGGAATACAATTCAGCTAGTGAAACAGCAAAAAAAGTAATTCAAACATATAAGAAATCAATTCACAGTGAATTCTTCAAGAAATTAGTAGCTGCAATTAAACCGTACACAAAGGCGGAGGGTATACCAAGCGAATGAAATAAGGTGATAAACCATGAATATGAAGCAAGAAAGTAATATAAGTGAATTTCATGATCTTAAATTGAAAATTGAATCTGAGAAATCTCACCTTCAACAACGAATTTTAGATTTCAAAGATGAAGGAATAAATACAACTGAGGCTTTTAGTAGAACTTTAGATCATTCAAAAACCAAAATCTTATCAGAAATTAGATCAATAAAGGAGGTTATTGATCAATTAACAGTAGATTTAGAAGAATATAAAAAAAAGACTCTAGAGTCTGAAAAAGATGCTTTAAGTAAACGCATAGAAAATCTTATCGGAGAAATAGCCTCCGCAATAGATAATCTTCAGATCGTTATGGAGCAATTATGTACTATACAAAATAAGGATATATCAAAAATTTATGCTGAAATGGGAGGTCGAGTCAGAACTGGTTTGACTGATATATACGACAATCAATGGGATCAGCTAAAGCAATTCGAACATGAAATTTCTTCCCATATAGAGAAAATAAGGGGGGATTTAATAGATCTCATTGAGAGTGAACAAACCAATAAACAAGAATATAATAAAAGTTTTAGCTCCTCAATAAACGACTCTCTAAGGAATTTTCAACAAAAGATACATGATATTTCCAAAACGAAAGAAAACGAAATAAATTCAATAATTTCCGATGCAATGAACAAATCGGTTAGTAGATTAGAAATAGCAAAAGAAGATTTAAGTACAGAATTAGATGTTGGAAAAAATAATCTAGACGAAACTATTGGGCATCAGAAGACAATTAATGATGAATTATACAATGAAATCAGTGAGAATGTTATTAAGTCAAAATCAGAAGTTAAAAATCAAATTGAGAAATTACATCTTGAAATGATCGAGGAATGGAAATCAAAACAGAATGATCAACTAGAAGCGCTGAAGGCCATTAAAGATTCAACTTTACTACAATATAAAAATGATCTCAATGTGAACGAAACATTTCAATCGAAATTATTATCAAATTTGGAACACCAAATGAGATCAAGCCTCTACACAGAGATTGATAATATTTCTCTAAGCTTCACGAAATTTCAGGATTCCTTTGTAAACAATATAAATACACTGATTTCTCATTTGACCAATTTTAGAGACGATATGAAAAAGAATTTAGATTTAATAGTTATCAGTAATCTCAAAAAAATCGGGGAAATTGGTAAACAAGCTGAAGAGAATCTCTCAGAAGTATTTTCAGAAGTATCAATGGAATATGAAAATAGTCGAAATAATTCATTCTCTAAGTTATCCGAAGCCGTAAAAGAGCGTTATGGGGCTATCACTAATTATGTAGATCAACTGGGAAGTACTTTGGATAAGAAAATGGAAAGAACCACCACTGATCTAGATACTGTTTTATTAAAGTTTCATGATACTACGGGCAAACATATCGAAGAAGCAATTAACAAGAATAATTCCACTTTAACAAATTTCCAAAACAAAATTATTGAATCTTTTAATGTTCTTCAGGATGGTCAAGCTGAAAATATCAAAAAAGCCATAATAGATCTTCAAGAAATCCTAAAATCCAAACAAAATGATTTGGTTACTGCAATTAGTTTACTTAAACCAATGGTTGATGAACATACGGAAACTCACCAATTGGCTATTGATACAAGGAATGAAGAATTTAATCAAGTCAGTATGACAGCATTTAATGATCTTAAGAGCGAAATCGACACATTTAAGGAGAATAGTCTACAAACAATTATAGACAGCGTTGAAACTACTCACCATCAGTTAGATGATAATGTAAAATCAAGTGAAGAGAAGGTTCAAAATCTAATCAAAGGTCTAGAAAAGGAACATGAATCTCAGATCGAGGAATTCAGATCTAAAATAAATCAGGAAGCTAATCAAAAGCAACAAATGCTTACTGATTACAGAAGCACCCTTACAGACAAATTAACAAAATTCTTCGAAGGACAATCTCACACTCTAGATCATTTTATTGATGAAAGTCTAACCAAAAAAGAAACAGTCAACTCAATTCGCAAAAATCTTGAGAATAAAATAAACGAAGTGAACAGTCATATTGACTCCGCTACGGGAAAAGTTCAAGATAATTTATACTTACACACTCAGAATATTATTAATTCAGCCAATCAAATAATTTCTTATATTGATATTTTCCTGAAATCAATGTGAGAATATCAATTACTTATTGATTTCAACTTAATGTGATAACCTTCTGTACAGATCAGAGTGTTAGGTCATTACTATACTTATATGACTGTAATAAACCTCTGAGGAACCCTACCCCGTCTGGTTGATGCGACTTTACCATGTCATTTGAAGGTGTTGATCTTGTTGATTTAGAATATGTCTTGTTTGAAGACTAAGAAGTCGCTCTACTTCAAAGCGATGCGTTTAATTATCTAAATCATTCTGGAGCTTTTTACCCATTCTTGTTTAAAATTCATTTGATAATTAGCTAACGATAATTGGAAACCATTTATAGGTCAGAGTAATTTAGAGAAAGTAGTTTTAAACGTCTCCAAAATAGTTGAACCAGTTTGAACTGATAAGTTTATGAATAGAGGAACCAGATTGAAATTATCACAGGAAAGAAATTACGAAATTGGTGCTTACATATTATTACTTATCACAGCTATCATATGGGCTGGTACTTGGCCCTTAGGTCGTTGGTTAGTTTCAGAAGAAGTAGGAGGAGAAACAATACCTCCAATGATGATCGCAGCGATCCGTTATCTCGTAGTAATTTTACCATTTTTAATAATCCTGCGTTGGAGGGAAGGTACCTTAAATTTGAAATTTTTGAGGGAAAATTGGAGGATTTTCTGTTTTATGGGGATACTATCGGTGACAATTTACCAAGCAGGCTATTTATTTGGAGAATATTATACTTCAAGTAGCGATGCTGTTGTTATTGTGAGTAGTCATCCAACATTAGTAGTAATTCTGGCCAGTCTTGTGTTTAACATTGAATCTTTAAGTTGGAAAAGGTTAATTGGCGTACTGTTATCATTCAGTGGAATCCTGCTCATATTCGGGTTCAGTCCAAATGTAAATGTTCCTGATCGCATTCTTGGTGATTTGTTGATATTTTTAGGGGCAATATCATATGCTACTTATATTGTAATTTCAAGAAAATTCTTAAATAGCTTTGAACTCGAGTTTCAACCATCCTCTCTTTACATTGTTTCATGGGTCTCTTGCTTTGGATTCTTAACAACCATCCCTGTTGCATTACTCTTTAATCCAGAATATCTAGATCCCATTCTTTATTTACAAGTGCCTGAGCGAATATGGTTAGGGATTGCTTATCTCTCCTTTATTTCCACCATCTTAGGTTATTGGTTTTACCTTGAAGGTGTAAAAAGGCTCACTGCAAGTCGTGCTGCAATTTTTCAGAATTTAGTGCCGATTTTTGGAGTCATTTTATCCGCGATATTATTAGGAGAAATTATTGACCCCTTAATTCATACATCTGCTATTCTGATGATTATCTTAGGGATTACTATAGTAAATCGTACTAAATGATAGATTACGCAATAAATTTTTGGAATAAAGCATTGAAGAAATAGAAATTAAATATGACTCAATCATTTTAACCTAAAAATGTTAAGAGAAGTATAATCATACAAATACCTAAAGGAATTGAGATAGAAAGGACATTGGCAGCAAATTCTCTATCTAAATCCTCAAGGGAGGCGAAAGTAAGTGTATTGAAACCCACAGGAGCAGCTGTGCTTATAATAACTATTTTGTTACTTAAACCATCTAGTCCGAGAAAAAATACAGACAATAAACCTACTGTTAAGCCAAGTCCCATTCTTATGAAAATAACTCCGAAAGCAGGGAGGAGTTTTTGTGAGGTAGGATTGAAATAAATTCCAATTGAAATCATGAGTAGTGGGGTTAACAATGCACTGAGTAGCTCAAGTACATCCATTATTATTGGATCAAAAGTAATCTGAGTGAAATTAAAACCAACTGCAATGATTAACGCAATAAGAGGAGGAGATGTTAGTAATTTTTTATTGAATACAGGAGGCGGGGTTTCAGAACTAGATCCAAATCTTTGAGCAAGATAATACGTGAGAGATAGAGTAAGAAGGATATTCCCAATGTCAAGAAAGGAAGCACGAGCAAATCCTTCATCACCATAAGCAGCAATGACAAAGGGGACATTAAATCCAAGATTTAGGATCATTGTCCCTATTATAAAAACTCCTGCTGTTTTTTTCTCTAAATCCAAAAGATTTAACACAAGAATGGAGATAATAAACATTATTATTATTGTAAAAACACCAATTAATGGTAAAACGAGAAAATTCAAGGTAATGGAAACATTTGGTATTGTTTTTAAGATAAGAGCAGGTAAAGAGACGTAAAAAACCAATTTAATCAGAATATTTGCATCATCTTGGTTAAAGAGATTTATTTGGCGTAAAATAACGCCTATCACAAACATACAAACAATTGGAAAAATAATGATAAGTATGTTGCTCATAATAAAATTTTTCCTACCATGATTCAATATAAGAAGTTTGAATTCTTTAGGGTTTAATTAGTGCTTTCATAACGCGCAACTGTTCTACGTCATCGAGTGCTTCTGCAGCCTGTTCTAAAGAATATTCTTTACTAATAATATTTTCAAAAGGAAAAGAGTTCTCATACTTTTCAACTAATTTCACTGCTAAAAAAAAGTGACTAAAATCACTTCCCCACGATCCTCGTATCGTTAGATGTCTCTTGTTAATATCTAGGTGGGGATTGATTTCAACATTACCGGCGTCCGTATATTGTCCAACAATTGTATAGGTTCCTCCTTCTCTGGTCATCTCCATACCTTCTTTTATAGCTGAAGGTACTCCTGTCGCTTCCACAGTCACATCTGCCCCTCGATTGCTCGTGTACTCTAATACTTTCTGAATTCGAGATTGGGGGTTATACTCCTCTATATTAATTGTTTTTTCAATTCCAAAGGTTTTGGCAATACTTAAACGATGACTTGGAGCTCCAACCATAATCACTTGAAAAGCACCACTCAATTTTGCACATAGAGCTGCCATTAAACCCACAGGTCCTGAACCTTGGATGGCAACTGTAGCACCAAGTTTAATATCACATCGCTGAATAGCATGAATTGCTGTAGGTAAACCACAGCCTGCAGCCATAAAAGTTTTCATAAATGATCTATTGGGTAATTTAATAATCTTTACTCCAGGTTTAAGATATATATACTCCGACCAGCCACCTAAAAGGCCTTCTTTAGCAGAATAAGTAATTCCATACACTTTTCTTTTTGGACAACGAGTGCTAGTTTTTGCCACGAGACAATACCAGCAGCTATTACAAGTCTCATGAACATCCAAGAATGTAATAGAGTCACCTATTTGAAGAGAATTCCCTTCTACATCAACAACTAAACCGTTTAGCTCCTCTATAATCCCTGTTGCTACATGACCAGGTATTATAGGATAAGGTACACCTATTAATTGACCTTTAAAGAGGTGAACATCTGTCCCACAAACTTCAGAGTAAGCAGTTTTAATAACAACTGATCCTTTTTCTAACTCTGGGTAAGGTTGATCATGTTGTTCTACTGTTCCTCTCTCTGTCATTTGTACTGTCTTCACCATTTTTCTTCATCTCATTTCATTTACGTAATTGTAAAATTTTCTTTAAGAAAGACGATTTTCCAGCCGTATAAGCCTTTCGGTCTGATTTAAATTGCAATGCAAGCTTGATTTTTAGGTCTGCATATTGTTTTGCCTTATTAGGGTGTTTTATTAGGTAATCACGAAAAAAGATATGATTCATCCAATGTTCGCTTAATATATCAATCATTTGTAGATGAAATCGCCTTGGTATTCCTTTAACAAAGTAATGTCTTCTTGCTATCCCAAATTCTCCTTTATATTCATAATCTAACTTTTCGAGTGGCTCGATACATACTTTAGCTTCTTCAAAATTAGAAACAGCTATTGCTATATCTATGATTGGTTTTGAAGTCATACCTGGAATTGATGTACTACCTATATGTTCAACCTCTAAAATATTATTGCCAATTGCGGCTTCTAAACGTTGTTTTTCTTCTGTAAATAGCTCTTTCCATTCTAATTGATAAGGGAGAAGTTTTACTTTTCCTCGTTCAAGTCCAATCATTAAATCATCTGTTTGTTGTACAAGTAAAAATCTTTATTCACTTTTCGTTTAATTGTTATAGATCTCTAGTCTGGTTAAGTTATTGAATGTGGACCAATAATAATGTTCTTTAATCCAAGCTTATTTACGAAGGATAATGATGAACTCATTAAATCCCAAAGTTTCAATAATTGGCTGTGGAAATGTCGGTGTTCGTTATGCTTACGCTTTAATGATAAAGGGTATTGCCCGTCAAATTGTCATGGTCGATATCGATAAGGATCGGCTTGAAGGAGAGGTTCAAGATTTATCTCATGGCGCTCCCTATGTTTCACCAGTCAATTTAATTGCTGGTGATTATTCAGAAATTCACAATTCACATATAGTTGTAATTACTGCAGGAAAAAGCCGTAAACAGAATGATTCTCGTCTTGATTTAGTTAAAGCAAACGTCAATCTATACAAGGAAATTATCCCAAAGATAGTAAAATATGCGCCAAATGCAATTTATCTAATCGTAACAAATCCTGTGGACATTCTAGCTTATGTTGCCTATAAAATCGCAAATGAGTTGTCCAATAAACCAGCTAATGAGGTAATTAGCAGTGGTACAGTGCTAGATACAGCACGTTTTAGATATCTTATTGCCAAACACTGTAATGTGGATCCTCGAAATGTTCATGCGTATATATTAGGTGAACATGGTGACAGTGAGTTTGCAGTATGGAGTAGGGTGATGATTGGAGGTATCTTGTTCAAAGATTATTGTCCTACTTGTAATTCTAGATCTAATTGCAATTCTAATAAAGTTCTTCAAAAAATCCTTTCAGAGGTACGAGACTCTGGTCACACAATAGTAACCAAAAAAGGAGAAACATCATATGGGATCGGATTAGCCCTTGTACGGATAACCGAAGCAATTCTTCATGATGAGAATGCAGTTTTGCCAGTATCATGTCTTGTTAATGGATATCTTGGTATTAATGATGTTTACTTAAGCCTACCCTCTATTGTGAATAAGAAAGGAGTTCATAGTGTTTTACATATTACTCTTAATAATCAGGAAAAAGAATTATTGCAGAATTCAGCTAAGATCCTCAAAAGTGTTTTAGCAGAGTTACAGTTTTAAACTTAGCACTTCGTATCTCTAATTGTTGAGTTATCATTTTATTCTTCAATTTGACTCTAATATTTCTTTTGCTTTGGTTGAGGGCGTCTATTTAACCTGATATTGATTTCGGCCAAACCAAGTTATAGCAAAACCACCACCAATGAAACAGGCAAGATTAATAACAAATAGTGAGATATTATCCTGATATACTCCTTGTTGCAAATAAAAGCTTGAATCAATTAATCCTAAAAAGACTAAAGCTCCTCCTGCTGCTATTGCTAAAGGAGCTCCATATTGTTTTTCTTTAAATATGCCATATGCTGATACCAATAATAGAATTACTATCCAAGCATCAGCAATTGGAAACGATGTCTCGAATGCAACATAAGTGTCATATAAAGGATGTGTAGGGTTGATAGATTTAAAGATATCTAGGAACCAACCAATCCAAAATCCAATTATTGTCATAGCTCCAAAAATTTCAATAATAGCAATGTAACGATCATTTTTGCTATAAAAAGAAGACATTTTTTTTTCCTTTTTGATTTTAATACAATTCTGTATTATAAAATTTACTAAATTTCGACTACGTTAAAGTGTTTAAACCCATTCCTAAATTTCTTCAAAGTATTCTCTATTCTCTTTGGAAGCTATCTGAATTGTTGCTGTCACATTCATCTGAGGTTTTGGTACTAGTACAAACGTAACGTACTTTTATCTTTTTTTTCTGATTTTTCAAAATAAACTTAATACACAATAGTTCTTTTTTGAATTTCTAATCAATAATCATTACTGTGGGATAAAAAAGGTATAATTCGAATTTTTGAATTCCTAAATTGAAATATATAAAAATTAACGAAACTATAAGCTAATTGAATCTAATCGATTATGATCATGTGATGACAATAATACGATTTGCTTCAAAGAATGAGTATAAAGGTTACTCAAACTCCTCGAATTGACGGTTATTTACAATGACAGCCAATATACAGACAATTATAGATAAAAACAAACAAAACAAACAAGGTACGTATTACTTAGAAGAAGGAAATTACGTAACAGGATATAACGCAACATTAATTTACGTTATGAGCGGTTTAGTTAAAGCAGTTTATGTCTTGGGAACTTATCCCAAGAAGAAATTTGAGATTCTATCAAATAATTGCCAAATAGCTTCAGTTCCGCTTTTCCAATTGACTTCCCCCATTGAAGAATTTGAAGACGTAAAAGTCCTTGCAGTTGTAGCTGATTCTTAAGATTGGAATAGAGCATATATAAAACTATTTCTTTAGCCTATATTCGGAAGGGAATCTCTGTTAGGGTAAGAAAAATTAGTAAGAAGACACTAATAAAGATGAATGCGTAAAGTAGACGGAATAATCCGTGTGTATACAACCATTGGACCCGATCAGTTGTCTTCGTGCCTTTCGAGGCTAGATGACTCAAATGTATGAGACGAGAGTGTTGGTCAGATGTGAAATCTTCGCATTCAAGAAGGTCATTAATTTTCAGGTCATGGTTCACACGGGCAAGTCGTAATTTAGCACGATAGATCATTATTTGTGTTATGAGTGAGATAAAGACCATAAAAAGAAGTAAAATGATGTTTAATCCAGCAATAAAACGAGTATGCCAATGATAACCATTTAAAAACAATTGTAGAGAAAGAAAAGTTAATACTGAAGCAGAAGTCGCAACTGAAGCTAAAGGAGTTGCAGCAGCAGATAAATAATCAATTTTAAGGCTAGAGTTTCCTAATAATTCTAATAATTCTTTTCTTAACTGCTTAGGTTCGTGAGAATGGTCTTTGTTATAAGAATCAATTGAGATTTTCATGCTAATTCACTATTGGATCTTGAAGAATAAAAAGAATTATAATTACAAATATTTGCCACCGAATGTTCTCAAAGCATCTTGAAACATTTCTAAAGGAGCATCTGTTAAACCTGCTCCAATTTGACCAATTCCTGCTTCTTTATGAGCTATACCTGTGTTGATGAGCGGTGTTTCATTAAGCTCAACAACTCTACGAATATCAATTCCAGTCGGAGTTCCCCTGAAATCCAAGGCTGGAATTGTGAATATACTATTTGATCCAGCTGTAATTTCATACATACGTTGCGTTCGTGAAACTGCATCAGTAGCGTTACCTCCAACGAATGATACAATAGCAGGTGAAGAAGCCATTGCAAATCCACCAATGCCAATTACTTCTGAAATAGTTGAATCCCCTAGATCTGGACAAGCATCTTTTTCTGAGTATCCAGGGAAATATAGTCCATCAACCATCGTAGCAGGTGAGGTAAACCATTCTCTCCCTAACCCCGATACTTGAATTCCAATATCTGTTCCATTTCGGGCCATAGCTACCACTAATGAACAATAATCAATGTCTCTTGCAGCATCTGCAATTAATTTTGAATGGGGCATAGATAAGTTCAGATTGAAGATATCTGAATTCTCTTTGAGGAACAAAAAGACTTCTTTCGCAATTAAAGGATCATTGGTATCCATAAGGTGGGGGGTGATCTCACTAAGGAATAAATAAGTTCCTGCACGATTCCTATTGTGAGCTTCATCTCCCATATGTAAAGATTCAGAAATAACCGCTTTTATGTCGATACCTTTTGAGTGGAGAATTGCTTTTTTTAAGACAGGAGCTAATATTTCCTTCATCCATTTCAATCGTTCTAAAACGTCAGGCCCCCACCCACCGAATCGAAGAACTTTTCCACGCCCTTCATTTAAAGTACAAAAAGCTTTCATTCCAGTTTTTTGATCTTTTAAAACAAAGACTGGCTGATGTGGGGCTGTTATACCTGTCATAGGTCCTACAGTCTCATGATCATGATTACTATCGAATTTAATCTCACCAGATGCTGCAAGTTCATATCCCTCTTCGATATTTTCAGCTAATCCTTCATAGACAAGTATTCCAGCAATTGCTCCTTTCATTGGACCACACATGCGATTCCACTCTATAGGTGGCCCAGCATGCAAGATTGTTTTTTCGTCTAATCCAGGGATTATGTTTTTTGCTTCTAATTCAATATCAACAAGAAAAGGCTGAACGCTAGCCATCCTATCTAGTGCTTCTTTGTTTGCTTCCTCGATCTTCTGTTTAATTCCCATTTATACTCATCCAATTATCTTCGAATAATCTATTAGAGTAATTTATCTAATAACGCTATCAATTCAACGTCACCCTGAGCGGGTGGTTCCCAATCAATATGTATTACTGGAATTCCTTGGGCTTGCAGAGACTCATAAAAAGATTCCAAACCAATATTAAGGACTTTTGGTCCACTACCTAACATTTCTTCAATTTTCTTTGTCATGTTTTACACTTTATTCCTTAGCTGGTCGATCTTTCCCCGAATCGCAATAAGTGCGGCTAATTTAGCGGCTTGAGCATTTGTGGGCATAGTATAAACTCCAAGTGTGTCAAGTTCACCCCATAGCCTTTTATAATCTTGAGGATCTAATTCCGTGCCGCATAAATGAGCTACTATTGGGATAACTTTATTCTTTTTTTTCCATTCCGCAAAAGCTTCTTTCATATCAGCTACAGGATCGCTATGGGATCCATAACCTAAAATAAAATCTAATAAAATTACTGCAACATCAGGTTCGTTGATTTCTTTTAGAAATCGTTCAGTCCGCTCAAATTGGTCAAGCATTGGATGTGGTTTTCCCAAAGTAAATTCCTCCGCACCCATATCAATTAAAGTGTGTGCAGAAAGTCTTTTTTTTGGGTGTTCAATGAATTTAGTACCATTAAGTTTAATATTAGTCCAAAGAGGCTCATCTGGTGGAATTATCTTAGAGATTATCATCGCTGCCTCAAAAGTAAAGGTTCCACCTGCGTACAAGCCTCTAATGTATTTTTGTTCAGGAGTTAATGCTTTAGCAACATCTACAAGAATCCTTTCAACGCGATTTTCATCATCAAAGGTAATAGGTACAAGTTTAAGCTCTTTAGATTGAATAAAACTGGCAGCTGAATATGCAGCTTCCTCTAAAGTGTTAACGGTTAAAGATTTGTCTGGGTAGTCATAATACCCAGCTTTTTTTCCTAGAAAATTTATGATTACAGGTTTAGAGCTATTAGTGATTTTATCTAGAACTTTTTGGAACGTTTTTTCTCCTGGAGGTTTCGAGACAATGACAATTAATTCAATAGTTGGATCATGATCCAATGCTTGAAAACCATCAATCATTGAAATTCCTCCAACTTGATCTGTTACATCACGAGAACCAGTTCCAATAGCGTGTTTGATACCTACTCCCCGATTCTGACACAATGCCATTATCTCTTGTGTACCAGTGCCAGAGGCCGCGACAATTCCTATAGGACCTGGGAGCACTACATTTGAGAATCCTAAACCAATATTTTTAATCAGCCCAGTACCACAGTCAGGACCGCAAATGATCAGTTCACGACTATGAGCTTCTTGCTTCAGAGAAATTTCATCCTCTAGTGAGACATTATCTGAAAAAAGGAAAATATTGAGATTTTGCTCTAAAGCTAAACGAGCTTCCCTCGCTGCGTATTCCCCTGGGGTAGAAATAACAGTTAAATTTGCATCAGGCATACTAGATAATGCTCCTCGGATTGAGCGAAAAAATAGAGTTTCATCGTGACGAGTCATGGGTTCTTGGGACAATAATTTGATGATATAGTCAATAGCATGATCTGCATACGGATCTGTTAATGCACGAATTGTAATGATTATATCATTTGATCCAGCATTCTCTGCTTCAGGCGTAAGAAGGTTCATCTCTTGCAACAGTGGTTTGTTTTTGGGGGTTCCCATAAGGACTGAAGCTATCTCAACACCTTCTAATTTATTAGCAGATGAAGCTGCACGCATTAATTGAACGGAATCCCTATATTTTTGCGTAATGATGCGGGTTTTCACAATTGCCATTAACATGGCTCCCAAGTGTGTGTCAGTTGTTTATTCAAAGACTTTTTCTTCTGTGAATTCTGCGCCAGTAGCGTCTTGCTCTACATCTCTAGGAGTAGCTCTTAAATCACGTTTACTAAGTTCATGGTAGTATTCGTGTTGAATTAAGAGATTCATAATCTCGTTTGTTCCAGTCCAAATACTCGTCAACCTAATATCCCTCAATAATCTTTCGACTGGATAGACATTAGTGTAACCGATGCCTCCCATGATTTGCATTGCATGGTTAATAACCTCCCAAGCTGCATCTGTAGCAAATTTCTTGGATTCCGAAACCATTCTTCTAATTACTCCACTTGTATTTCCATCATTAGCATCTATATGACGAGAAGTAGTGTAAATGAGACTCCGAGCAGCATCTAACATTGTAATGCTTTCAGCAATCTTAAAGGAAACGCCCTGAAACTTTTGAATACGTTCCCCAAAGGCTTTTCGACGTGTACTATAGGTTGCAGCCACTTCAATACCTGCTCTTGCACCTCCAATCGCACCTGCAGCTGAAGTCATCCGTTCAGGGATCATCATTTGGTTGAAAATAGCACCACCAGTATTAAGTTCTCCGATTAAATTCTCCTCTGGAACTTCAACATTATCGAATAAGATCCTGCCAGTTCCTCCTCCTCTTGATCCCATAAGCCCATAAACGTGTTTAGTTTGAACACCAAACTCTCTTTCGACAATGAAACAGCTTATTGATTGTCTAGGATCAACTGCCTTAGGGTCAGTTTTTACATAAACTAAAAATACATCTGCTCCATCAGAACCCACAACAAAACGTTTTTGACCATTAAGAATAAAGATATCTCCTTGTTTTTCAGCAATACAGGTCGCGCCGAAGAAATCAGATCCACCCCGCGGTTCGGTCAATGCTTCTGCGCAGAACAGCGTTCCTTTAATTATTGGCTCCAAGTATTTTCTCTTCTGTTCCTCAGTTCCGAATCTATCTAATGCTTCACCAATTATTGATGGAAGCGAATATAAACATCCCAGTGCACAACCAAGAACACTAATTTCTTCAATAGCTGCAACTTCTGCAACCCACCCCAGTCCTTTTCCACTATACTCGGGATCAAACCGAAGGCCCAATAAGCCTAACTCTCCAAGCTTCTTCACATAATCTGTAGGATACTGGATCTCGTTCTGATCCATTTTTCTAAGCCAGCTTGAGGGGATACTTTTAACAAATTCACGAATCTTATATTTGATGTCTTTTTCTTTCTCTGTAAGAAGAATGTCATACATCTTGACCATTCCCTTTCCATTAATTTTAAACTAGTTTCTTATTATTTAAACAGTTTTTAGTGTTTTTGTTGAACATACTTGCGTTTTTTGTAATAGTGTGTTAATCTCTGTAAAGATACAAATTGATTTTTATGAATGCACCATCGAGATCTTTTTATACATAAAAATCCACGAGTCTTAATATTAGGCAGAATCATTAAAAAAAAAAGACCTCGTATACAAAGTAGTCCATTATAGAACTGAAGTAGAACGTTTAATGTTTAAGCTAGGGTCGATGTTAAATTCATTTCTTTAATGAGAGCTTTAGAGAGGAAAGAAATGAAAATCATCTTTAAGTAATGGAGAGAAAAATTTTTGAAAAAATCTAGAGTAATAATAATAGCTACCATTTTGCTGATACCCGTAATTAGCCTATCGAACATTACTGTTTCTCAAGATGTTATCTCGGCAAAAATTGCTACATTAGGAGCTACAAATGCGGTAACAAAGGTAGCTGTAGTATTTACAGAAGGGGGCCTTGGAGATAAATCATTCAATGATGCGAGTATGCGAGGGTTGCAACGAGCTCAGATTGAATTTGGTGCCGATCTCATTATTGATTATGTTGAACCAAAAGATAGGTCGGAGTTTAAAGACTATCAGATAGCATTCGCAGAAGATGGAACTTATGATCTCATCATTTGTATTGGATTCCTACAAAGAGCATCACTTTTAGAAACCTCATACTCCTATCCAGACCAAAATTGGAGTCTAATAGACGAGGAAATCATTAGATCGAATGTCAAAAGTTATTTGTTCAAAGAACACGAAGGATCATTTTTAGTAGGCGCTATGGCTGCTATGACAACAACAACTGGTAGATTAGGATTCGTAGGCGGTATGGATATTTATCTAATCAATAAATTCTTAGCGGGATATGTGCAGGGCGCGCATTATATCGATAGTAGTATAGAGATAACTGCAATCTATAGTCCACTTCCTCCTCCTGATTGTTGGAATGATATTCCAAGTGGGAGGAGTATGGGCAAAACTCTGATTGACAAAAGCAATGATATTATTTTTCCAGCTGCAGGTGAAACTGGTATAGGAGTCTTCCAAGCTGCGGCTGAAGCTGAAGAGGATTATCCGATTTATGCTATTGGAGTTGACAGTGATCAAGATGGGGAGATCCCAGGAGTAGTCCTTTGTTCTGTAATGAAAATAGTAGAAACAGCTACTTACAAATCGATCAACGACACAGTCCACAGTACATGGGAAAACGGAACAGAGGTCCTCGGACTGAAAGAAAATGGCATGGGAATGAGTCCAATGATTTACACCCAAATCGAAGCGAACACCAGTTTTATTTACAATAGTGTATCAAAGACTCGCTGGGAACACCTTCAAGATATAATGGATAAGATCAAATCTGATGAGCTTATCGTCTCAGACACTTCTACTGAATATGAAAAGATTCCTGCCACAACCACGACTACAACAACAACTACTACGACTACCACAACAACTACTACGACTACCACAGGCACAAAAATTACTTCTGGTTTTGAAATCTATTGGGGTATATCACTATTAATATTTGGTTTGATGATTGGTTTCCGCAAACGCCGTAAACGCTAATCTACCATTTTACTCTTCTTTTTTAAAAGAAAGAAGAACATTTTGAAGAGAACGCGAATTTCAATGAGAATAAATCCTATTCAATTCAATATCAATGTATGACTATTTAGAAAGATGAAAAATGATGTTTATCTTGAATGTTTTAACTCTAAGTTAGATCTTTTAAAACTTTCAATGCACACGAATATCCTGAATAAATAGCTCCACTAAATCCTCCACTTCCAACCCAGGCAGAGGCATAATAAAGATTTTTTATAGGAGGTTTCTTTATGTCAGATTTGAAAGGCCCTATCTGATTGGGAGTTTGAGCAAAACCATACACACTTCCTTGGGGATTTTGGGTATATCTCACTATTGTCTTGGGTGTAGCCACCTCACTATATATTATTATGTCTTTGATTCCTGGAATAACTTTATCTAGTCTGTTAATCAGCGTATCCTTTAATTCCTGTTTCTTGTTATTATAATCTGTTACAGATAGTTGATCCCAGTGTTCGAGATGATCAATCCCACAAAGTGCTCCAATATTACCTTCGAGTTGTGAATCAAATATACTGTAATCAGCAAAAACAAATCCTTTCTTAGAATAATCAGACATTTGCTCTAGATCATAAGCTTCTTTCAAAGTCTTAACATTTTCATTATAAATAAACGTAGAAAAGTATTTGTTCCCAATGGTGGATGGGGGCTGTGAGAATGCTAAATAGACTGTGAATAGAGAACATGAGATTTCAAATGAATTGACTTTGCGTTCATATTCAGAATTTTGTATTTTCTTACCTAACAGCTTATTTACAACATTAGGTATTGCAGCATTAGCGATTATGACCTTCGCGAAGGATTGTATCTCTGAAAGGCCTTCTCGTTTCTTGTAAATATATTTAACTCCAATAGCTTTTTCATCTTCGGTGATTATTTCTGTGACAAGATGATTAAGGATTATATCCCCACCATTCTTAGTAATTACTGTACCCAAATAATCTGATAGAACTTGAGATCCACCCTTAATGAAATGTCCTCCGCCTGTAAAAAAACTATCTTGAGGAACAGAAAAGAAGATCATGGAAAGACTATATGGATCATCGTGGTAGTAACCGAGATTTGCGGTTAAAACCATTTTTAAATCCTCATTATTAGTCAGGTTATCAAAATATTCTCCAACAGACAGTGTACTAAATTTTAGTAACTCAGGCATATTCCCCGATCCTACAGCAGAGGAAATATGTGAAATATCGTTAAAGTATGTTTCAATAGCGTCTCTTTCTTCAGGAAAAGCCTCTGAAAGGGAGCTGATGGCTTCTCCAATATCTTGGGGTACAACTACATCATATCGATTATTAGTAAATCGATAAAACTCAGGAACTTTAATAAATTCTACATTATCAAATACACCTAATTCATGAAAGAGATCTCTCTTGAAGTCATCCTCTCTATCAAGTCCATTCATCATGTGTAATCCAACTTCAAGCGTTATCGTTTCTCCTTTGATTTTTCTCCGAAAAATTGTCGCACATCCCCCAACTTTATTATGTTGCTCAATTAAGAGAATCTTTTTACCTTCTTTAGCTAGTTTTGCTCCAGCAGTTAAGCCTCCAAGACCTCCCCCTATTATAATGACATTATACTTCTTGTTATCATTCATGTGAATCTATATTTCCTATTCTTAAAGAATTACGCTATCAGTACCTATTAAATGTAAAATCAGCTTAACTTCTTTTTAAATTCTCACACCTGAAAGCCTTTTCTATCGAATAAGTCATTTTGATTTTTTTTCCTCCAAATAGTAAATAATCTTATAATTCCAAAATTACCTGAGGATACTCCCTCAATGGTAACATATCCGAGAGGTTCCAATTAATGAGTTATCAAGTAATAGGAAAACCTATTCCTCGTAAGGATAGCGTTGAGAAAGTGACTGGTACTGCTCTCTATATCGATGATTTGCGTTTTCCTCGCACTTTACATCTTAAAGTTTTACGAGCTGGTATATCACATGCCAAAATAATGTCAATTGACACTTCTAAAGC
>JBHLKC010000022.1:0-24456 GCA_048887065.1 Candidatus Hodarchaeota archaeon | reverse complement strand
ATACCCTCTAGCTGATGATTTATGTCCTCACAATGATGAGTTTAAATTCCTAATACCAAACGTTGAAAGAGAATTAGAGAATTTTGTATTAAAACTGTTTGGGAGGTTATAATGTTAGGTTAAACTTTACTTAAGCTCATTCTTTCTCTCACATTGTTAGGAATAGAATTGATATTAATCTTCTAAAAGTTAAAAGAAAATATTTGGACTCATTCTAATAGCATCTAATCTCATTTGACTTGGATAATTTTAAATTTAGTAAGTTTCTCAATCTCGGTCGAGGCTATTCTGATCAAAGGTGTTTAAGATGTCAAAACCCCATGGCCAATATGCTTTTGGTCCAATATAATAGAAATATGAACAATTAGGGTAAAAATCTGGAAGACTGGCTAATTGGTAAATAAAATCATTTAACCAAGAAGGTGGTAAATTCATACGACCAACTAAGATACCAGATTTAAGATTATACATCATATTACTATAGGGAAAAAATCTTAGATGATCAATAATGTTAGTCAATTCTCTTTGTAAAGATTCAAATCCACTTAGACAAAAGTATATCTGTGATCCTAATCCAATGTTCCTAAATATCGGAAATCGAAAAATAAGTTTATTTCTCAGTAGATTTTTCCAATCTTCCAAAATATAACTCCTAGAAATCTTTAACTGTTTTGAAAGATATTCTTCCGTCATAGTTGAGTGTTTGTGAACTAGCGCGAGTAGATGGCTTTCCCGATTGGAAAGTACATAATTGTCAAAAGAAGGATCTAAATTGAATTCAACGCCAGTTTCACCTACAATTAAATTTTTATTCCATGACTCCGCATCTTCCATTAGAGGGGGTTTTAATTTCCACCTATCAGTTGGATTTTGCGTTAACCCTGCAAGATTCCACCCACGATATTGAGTTTTTAATAATATTTTTCTGTCTGAATCAAGATGCTCCATTAGCTCCAAATAAATTTGAGTGTTGCGATAAGGAAATTTTAAGATTGCTACAAAGTCTTCTTCAGTTGAAGTTGGGATATTTGACTCAATATACGGTTTAACAGAGTCTGGTATGTGTCTATGATCTTGGTTATGATGAATTAAAATTGTTTGATATCCGATCCGAGCCAGATCAACTAAGTAAATCAAACTTAACATCTGGTGCTGGAATAGGTAGGAATACGATCTAGAAATAGTTCTGATATCACAATGCAACCGAGCAGCTAATTCTTTATTCTTTGGGAATCTATCCAATGATCTTGAAAATCTTGGTTGAGCAAGGTTCTTGAGAAGATTGAAATCGGTTTTTCTGAGTCGAAGGTTTGTATCTTCAAACAAAAGAACAAGAATTCGTTCTAAATTTATTTTTGTTTGGTTATTTTTTAAACTTAAGAGTAACGTGTTTTCAGGTTTACATGATTCATAATAGATAAGTTGCTTGGGAATAAGGACTAAATCTCCTCTATATTGAAGAGTTATTGAGGAAAACTCACGAATATATGCTTCATTCCATGATAGCATACCTGTATGAACCCAGTTATCATAGAATGGTTTCGTTATTGAATAAAGTAAATTCTTAGCAATTTGTGGCCATTTCTGCCAATTTAGTTTTCGTTTTTTAAAGTTAATATGAGATTTAACAATCTCCCAGTAATTAATGAATGCTTCAATGAAAGTTTTTTGTTTGTCTAAACTAATCAATTCTGTTAATGATTCCTTTTTCAATGTATTAACCATCAACTATTATTTTTTAAGGAAAACTGTCACGGCCAAAAAAATTATAATTTTTGTAATTAACGTTTTGTTCCTAATTCATTAACTTTTCTGAAACTACAATTCTCGAGTATTAAGCTCAATATGAAAAAAGGAGGATAAAACATATGACAAATAAAAAACAAAGAAACCTAAAATTAAATAAACCCACTAAAAGGTTCTTAATAAGATTTCTACCTTTATTAATTCTCTTAACTCTTTGTGTTATAAGTATGGCTACAGGAATTTCGGATCCTACATCTCCACCGCCAGGCCTACTTTAGTCTATTCAATGGAAAGATGGCTTATAATTTCTTCATGGCAGGAAGAAGTATGATAAAAGTAAAACATAAATTATCCTCAAATCCTCAACTAAATGCAGCTCTCCTTGTGGCACTACTTCCGCCTGTTTTTGTTAAAGATTTTAAAATTCAGAATAATGGGATATTTTTCGTCTTAAATGGTGATATTTCGCTAGTTCAAGAGATACTTGAAATATTTCTTTCTGCATTATCCGAAATTACCAATACACAATTTTATTTCGAAATCATACAAAACCAAGAAGTGCAGCTTAAAGTTTATGGATCAGAAGGGTTCCAATTCAGTGAATCGGTTTTCTTGGAACCCCAACAAATTTAACGCTTGAGAGGAGATCAGAGGAACTACCCCAGCAGTAAAAATGAGGGATTAAGAATAGCCACATCATCTTTGTATCAGCAACTTGGAAAAAAACCATTCAATCCCTTTTTTATTACACATAATGACTCTGATGAGCTTTTATATTTTACACAGACATTTGCAACCTACAGTGGCTATCATCCCTCAACAAATCCTTCTGCTATTTCTGTACCAAATTTAGAAGACTTGAATTTAGGATTTCAACATATCGGTAAAACTAATCAGTTTCGAATATTTCAAAGCCCACCTAACCCACTTATCTTACTTGAAGAACGAAATAAATTAGCCAAAAATCTGGATCATGAACTTCGAACAGTAGCTTTACTCTTAAATCTATGTTCAGAAATCATAACAAAAGATGATCAGGAGTTTAAGAAGCCATTTAAAATCCTTTTAAGGACTTCTCGTAGACAAAAAACAGTCACTTTAGTGTATTCTCACTTCATTCAATTGATAACAACTCCACCCGATATCTTTTCTATATCTTTCATGGATTTTTTAAATAATATTTACGACTTTTTATTAAGTCAACCTCAAGTGAAATTCAAAAGCAAGGTATCTTTCAAACAAATTCTCTCTCTACACATAGATCCAAAAATATACGGAAATTTACATTTTTTGTCCCATTTTTTTAGAAACATTTTCTTTTGGCTTGAAACAATACCTTTGTCATTTGAAATTAGATCAGACACTCCTATTTCTCTTCAGGTAATGTTAAGTACTCCTACAGACAACGTATCGAAGATTCAAAGTTATCCATTAATGTCACATCTTTTCCATTTTTTTTCCACCTATTTCAATTATCGGTTCTGGACGACACAAAACTCTATCAGGATTGAGTTTCCTATAGTTTTATAAAAAAAAGTATAGAAAAAATTAGATGACATTAAGAGAGGACATAATTTGATAGAAGGTATCTTTATTATTCATGAATCAGGGATTTGTTTGGTTTCACGCTCATATAATAGAAAAAATAAAGATAAAGATCTAATCGGTGGATTTCTTCTAGCAGTTTCATGTTTTGCTAGAAAGATGATCGGTGAGGAAATCAATGAAATCAAAATGGAACATACAAATATAATTTACAATCTAAAGGATTCCATATTATTGGCTGTAGTACTCTCAGGTAAAAGAATAGCTAAGCGAAAGCTTACAAATATTCTCAACAAAATTCAAAATACTTTTCATTTGCACTATAAAGAGTATTTAGCACAAAATATTATTGAACCAGAAGTTTTCAAGGCTTTCGGTAAAGTGGTTGATGATATTCTCAAATCAGCAAGAGTATTAACAAGTTCTATTGAAATAGAAACCTCCATACCTTTGAGCACAAAGTGATTATCATTTTTTATCTTAAAGCCAGATTGTATCCTAATGACTTTTAATAAGGATTTGTCGTTGAAACTAGACTGTATATACAATTCTTGTCAAAAAGACTATTTATTTCTTTAAAAACTGGCTGACCGAGTCCTATACTCATTTTTTTGGAGTAATGTCATTTGAATGGTTCTAGTAAAAGACGACATGATAGATCACACATATCCAAACCATTTAATACTGTAAAAGATATTGAAGGTGATTTAATTTATTCTTCTGGTCAAATTTTAAGTTCAATGAACAGTGAACCAGACCACCTTGCTCGAGATGTATTTATCAACAATTTACAATCAAATCTGGGCGATCCAGCTTTATTTCCAAATACATCTGAAATAGAGAAACGTGTAATTAGGATTTTAGGTGATTTAGTACAACTTCCATCCTCTGGTACAGGTCTCATCCTTAGTGGAGGATCAGAAGCCAATATTACAGCACTTTGGGCTATTCGTAATAAGCGTATGTCGGATTTCAAATTTAATGGCTATATTACTCCAGAGATAATTGCTCCAGAGTCGGTACATGTATCTATTGATAAGGCTGTTAATCTATTAGGACTAAAACTAATCAAAGTACCTACTACGTCTCAGTACCAAATTGATCTAAATACTGTAAAAGAAACAGTTAATGATAAAACCATTGCAATAATAGGAGTAGCAGGCACAACAGCTCTTGGAACGATTGATCCTCTTATTGAATTAAATAGAATATGTTTGGAGAACACCTTGGATTTCCATATTGATGCTGCTTTTGGAGGATTAGTATTTCCCTTTTTAAAAAGCTCTAAAGAGAAATTTAATTTATCATTTGAATTAGAAGCATTAATTTCTATGACTATTGACATTCATAAGATGGGACGTGTTCCAATTCCTGGAGGAGGGTTATTATGGCGTGATCGTCGTTATCCTAAAACTATACAGTTCACACTTCCATATCTTTCTGGAAAACCAACACAAACCACTATTTCGGGGACAAGGTCTGGAGCTTCGGCAATTGCATTTATGGCCTTATGGGATCATTTAGGTTATGAAGGTTTCAAAGAAATTGTCAACACATGTATAATCAATACAAAATTCTTATCCAAAGAAATGGAAAAGCGAGGCTTTTTAATACCTATTAGACCTGTTATTAATATCGTAGGAGTAAAAACACCTGAAGATTTCCCTATTGATGTAGTTACTCTACAACGGGATTTATGGATCCATGGTTGGACTACAACTATTGTTAATGGTTTCTTACGCCTTGTAGTAATGCCTCCAACGAAAAAACAGAAGCTAGAAGAGTTTTTAGATTTGCTTGATGAATTAATTAATAATTAAATTTCAGTTTTACACCTTACTCGTTTTTTTGGAATTTTCTAATTGCTGATTCTATAATTTCAAACACTTCGTCAAAGTCTTATTTGACGACATTTTGTACTTTTTATAAGAAAAAGGTTTTAAGAAATCAACCCGAAAATGATTTTATAAAGTGAAAGCAGTTGCTAACCAGAGAAAAACTAGGAAAAATGTCTGAGGAGGACCTTGAACAGCTTTACCAAGAAATAAAAAGCCAATATGATCGTACATTATCAAAGAACCATAGAATACATGAAATGCTTAGAAGAAAGGTTGATCATAAGCAAGATAACATCATATTTCTTAAGAAAGAAATTGAGGAATTACTAACATCAAATCCAGAGTTAAAGGAATGGTATAATACAATATCTGAAATGAAGGATTCTATTGATAACAATGAATTGAATCCTGAAAAAATTCAGAGCGAGATTGAATCCTACAAAGAAGAACTATCAAATATGCGGATTAACCAAGCTCAAATTCAAAGAGAAATTACTGAGATAAAACTTCTTCTGGAGCAACAAAAAACAACTGAAAATCAGCTACAAAAAGAGATTGAAGATTTAGTAGCTGAAAAAGCCTCCACTTCAGGTAACAATGCTGTACAGACCGAATTACCGGAATTGTCTAAGCTTGCCCAGGAGTATCAGGCTCTCCAAAACGAACTTGATGAAGTCACCAAAGAAATAAATGACTTAAAAGCACAAATTCAACGTTAAAGGTGAGTTCCAAATGTCTTCACGTCCTGATGATATTATCAATCTCCGTGAGAGCTTGAAAAGAGAAACACAGTCACATCTCAAGCAAAAAGCAGCTCAATCCCGAAAATTGGCCAACTTAGCTGCTGAGGAAACAGAACTATCTGAAAAGATAGCTTTCCTCAATGAGATGATTGAATCAGGAAATACAACTAGAATAGAGACATCTTTAATAGATATTTCACATTTACTTCAAAATAAGAATCAAATTTTAGATGAAATAAATTCATTAGAGAAAGAACTTGATCTCCTTAAAAAGGAATTAACAAGATTAAAAATTGAGCTTAGTTCTATTGATTCTAGAATCGATTTCTTGAAACAGGAAAAAAATGAACATGCACAAAGTGTTATCTCAGCACAACGCCAGCAATCAAAAGTTCAACTTGCAAATATTAAGGTTAAAAATGAACAGCAAAGAAACAAAAAATTCCAAATACAGGTAGACAATCAAAAAAGAATTTTAAATAATCTTAAGAGTTTCCTTAGATCTTTCGATTTAATTGAGCACATAATTCTTAATTACTCTCCCCTCGCTGAATCCGAAGCCACGTTGTCCCCAGAAGTTTCAGATGAGATTTTACAACTAATAATTTCAGCTAAAAGTAGTTTTGACGCAGCTCAAACGAAATTTGATTCTAATGCCGTCATCCCCTTTTTAATTGATGCAGATCAAGCATATAAAAATGCAATTGCTGCTTTTGTTAAACTAACGGATGAAATTCCAAACTCATTATTAGAGAATGAATTTGAAAATCAAGTCCTAACTCTTGTGAGTAAAGGATTAGATTTAAACACACGTCATTTGAATGCGGTCAATACTATGTTATCAAAATTAGAAAAAGGAGTAGAAATTGCCCCTTTAGCTAGTTTTTCAAATGAAGTTCGTGATTATTTTATTAAGAATCTCACGATCCTCAGAATAACTGGATCTTTACTCACCACTGACTAGTTATTCTTTGCTTTTTACAGTATAACTGGATTTTATAACTATATTAATGGCGTAAATAATCACGTATTCTCTTAAAACCTTCTCGAATTTCTTCTTCTGATCGTGAAAATGTTACACGAAGATATCCTTCTGTAGAGACGCCAAATGCTGTACCTGGAATTACACAGACATTTGCATTTCTCAATAGATCTTCCGCAACCTCTTCAGATGGCTTATTAGTGAAATCATATTTCAAAAAACCATAAAATGCTCCATCAATTGACGTTAGTGATATACCATCTGTTTTTTGAATTTCCTCAAGAAGAACTTGGCGCCGTTTTGGAAAAATTGTATTTATAATTTCTCTTGCTTTTTCTCGTTCTTTGAGAGCAGCTATCCCAGCCCATTGACAAAAATTTGCGGGACAGCTTGTACTAGCTTGAAGTATCTTTAATATACCACTAGCGATGGAAGAATTTGAAATTGTATATCCTAAGCGATAACCTGTCATGCTGAACGTCTTACTAAAGCCATTAATTACTATAATATTATCTCGCCAATCATTAAATTCGGTTAGAAGGGTTTTAATGGAAGTATCAATGTAAACATAATCATTATATATTTCATCACTGATAATAAAGAGGTTATTATCTACAACAAGATCTTTCAGAAATCTCATTTCTTCTGTTGAGAGAACATGTCCCGAAGGGTTATTAGGAGAATTTATAAGGATCGACTTAACATTATTACCGCTAATTGCTTCTAGAATTGCGTTTTGGTTCAATCTAAAATCATCCTTCATAGGAATCGAAACAAATTTTCCCCTAGCTAATTGGGTCATATCAGGGTAACTAACCCAATACGGTTCTGGGACCAGTAAACTGTCTCCTTCATCTAAAATAGAAAAAATTACTGAAAAAATTCCTAGCTTTGCACCCGTAGTTATCTTAATTTCAGTTTGAGGATCGATATCTATTCTAAAGTCTTCAATATAAGCTTGACTAATTGCCTCACGAAGTTCAGGAATCCCTGAACTCACAGTATAATCCGTTTTTCCATCGTAAATAGCTTGTACTGTCGCATCAATAATTTGAGAAAGCGGTTGAAAATCTGGTTGTCCAATTTCCAAATGAATAATGTGATGGCCCTCTGCTTCTCGATCTTTGGCTAATTTTAGAAACCGTGCTGTTGAGGATCCTTTTAAATTAGTAACTTGACTCGATATCATAAAATTCCCTACTTGAAAATCTTTGAAATGAGATAATCAATATTTATTATCATCAAATCTACTAGTTTATACTGAATAAAATTGTTTGCGAATAAAACATTTTTAAATACATTTTATGAACCACATACGATATAATCAGAAATCAAAAAAAGTAATTTTATTGAGAATACGAAAAATTAAAACACAGTGATACAATGCAAGCCGACTCAAATTTCTGTATATTTGTGGAAGAAAAATCAGTCAAATGGTCTTTTGGAAATCCAGATGACGAGTTCTTAACTTTTGTAATTAACTTTTTAACTGGTCTCAGTCAAATAGGACAAGAAATATTCGGCCAACACGGAGTAGCATCAATTGAATTTGAGTCAACGAGACGATTTGGTTTTCTGTCGTCCTCTGAAGTATTTATTGTTTCATTAATGAATAAGTTCTTTCTGATAATGTCAGATCCTCAAACTACCATTAAATTAATTGATGCTCGTGGCGGAATCCCACGTGAAATTCATGAAATAATGTCAGCAGTACTCGTTGGTCAAGCAGCAATGCTTTTCTCTCAATGTATAACAGATGTTGAAAATGAAGAGACTAGAGCCTATTTAGAGAGTCTTTGGCAAGATATTATTCTAGATATTTCACAAGACTACAGTAGTGAAATTGAAAAAATTGTATCACGAAGCTCAAGTAATTTCTCGATTTTAAAGTTTGAAGATCTTTTCTGCTTGCATTATTATTTACGTAAGCAGCCTGAGTTGGTTCAACCATTATCACCTGCAGGATGGGCTTTGGTAAGTCATGTTTCTGGAGGGGAAATTCCTCTTGATTATCATGTTGAAAGCAGAGATCCTGTAGTTCTTGCGGGTTACTTAGGGATAATAATATCCTTTGTAAATGCTCTTTTCGATTCTAAACCTAAATCCTTAATTTTTGGTACAAATACCATTCAGAAACTCTCATTCATTAATGGGAATCTGGATTATTTTCTTGCTATTGATTCGCCAGTATGCAATTTAATGTTAAATGAAGATTTTCGTGAAGCTTTTTTCCTAATGAAAGAAAAAGTCCATCAAGACTTACAAGAACCACTTAAAAAGCGAATTATTGAAGAAATCATCGAATTAAAAACACAAGAATTAGAACAACAAGAAATTCAGACTCTATTGGATGATGCATTATCTTATTCAAAGAAATATTATTCTAAGAAACAACCTGAAAGACGAAGACTTTTTTCACGTATCTTTAACCGTTTTTAACAATTCATTCAATTTAAATTACTTCTCCCCCTAGCTTGAGATATTGAGACCAAGCTTCTTAAAACTTTATCCTATAAGAAATTAACATTAAAGTTGATAAAGGTCAACACAACTCCAAAGAAAATTTGTAACTTCTCTAAATGCAATGTGACGTCCCTCATCAATACTCATCAACGCTCCACCTTTTTCTAGAAACATAAGTTTCTTTTTTCTTGACGAAACTCCTTCAAATATTGCATGAGCATTTTTCTTTGTTATTTCCTTTGCTGTAGTTGATTGTAATACAAAGATGGGTTGATGAACCTCACCAAGAAGTTTTTTGCTTTTCTTGATTAATGCATACACTTCTCTCAAGCTTTTATGAGGAACGCGTTCGTAGATTTTCACTTTTTGCCATAATGATCGAGAATAATCAACAAAAGGATTTGCATTTGTAGCTAAAGATAACACATTTGATCTGATTTGAATTAGCGGGTCAATGATTGTGATCCATCTAGGTAGATTAATGAGACCAGATAAGGTTACAATTCCTAGTACTTCTGGATGTGTGGAAGCTAGGATAATAGCTAAGGGAGCCCCTGTTATTTCTCCAATTATGAAAGTCCCCTGGCAATCTAAAGAAAGTAAAGCTTTTTCACCGGATTTTACCCAGTCTTCAAAAGTAAATCTCTTAAGATCATCAGGATGTGTTCCATGCCCTGGAAGGAGTGGGATGGTCGTTTTAAAACCCTGTTCTTGAAGATACTCTCCAAATTCTTTAAACTCTATGGGGGTAGAACCAAAAGAATGGAGAAAAAGAACACCAAGCATTGTTATAGCGCTCATTCAAAAGTGATCGTATTCATCAGAAGAATGAATTATTATTGCTGAAAATTCATATTTCTACTACATAATTAAGAGAGAAGTGAAAGAAATCCTACTTTTTCTATTGTTAGGATAAAATATATATAAAGGTATATAGTTGAAGATCAATAGCTATTCTAGCCTTATTAGTGCCAAAAAGAATGTAGGAGATTTGTCAATTATGTCTGAAAAAATTGGAGATATAGAAAACTTCTTTACTAAGATCAGTGTGGCGGTCGTAAGTGTCACAAATGGTACTCTCAATATAGGTGATCAAATCGCTATTAAAGGGTCAACAACAGATTTTGAAATGACTATAGAGTCAATGCAAATTGAACGTGAAGATGTTAGTTCCGTATCAGCGGGGACCAAGGTTGGACTTAAAGTACCTGAAAGAGTAAGACCTGGAGATGAAGTTTTTAAGGTTTAAACTTTAAGAAATCATAGAATATTATCAATGAGAGTTAGCATCAAGCTCTTTCCATTATATTTCTGCAAAAATCCACTATTTCTGATCGGTCGTACTCCTTTATTTTGTATACTTTGAAGAAGATTTCATCAATTTGATTTTGAATTGAACTGAATTTGTAATTTGGATCCTTCATAAGAGAAGTAACAATCGTTTTTACTAAACTAATAACCTTTTCTTTTTGCTGCACCGATGGTTGAATAAAAGGTATTTCCTTAATAAAGCTTGTTGCAACAATATTTGATCGGTTGACTACTTTTCTTGCAAAATATTGGGTAATTTTAGAATTTAGGAAACCTAGTGCAAAAAATAAATCGTCTTGGGACTTAAAAAAGAAATTAGCATTAACACCAAATAAATTACCAGGAGGCATATAAGCAGCGGAAAATTTTCGTCCAACTGAAGAACAAGTTATTCCCTCGTTAAAGAAAAACTGTTTATTTCTGACAAGAAAGTTTTTAGGATCATTAGAAGCATTCTTTTGATAATCTTTCTCAATATAAAAAGGTGTTTGATAATAATAAGGAGTTCGTTGGCCTGATTTATAAAATCCTACCCATTTTGGATCATTCTCCACTTCTCTGGCTGATTTTAAATATTTCTTATCATTTCCAGTGGAGATGCCAGTACCTCCTTTGGCAAAATCTCCAAATGTTATTTTAGAATTTTGAATTAATTCAATAATACATGTTGGGATTCCAACAAAGAATTTTAGGTCAGGCATTTTTCGAAAATCTATTTGAGGAATCATTTGCACCCTAGGAGGATTTTCATATTCTTCCTCCCCCAGTAACCGATCTATTAACCTTATTTTATGGTTATATTCCAGATATGTTGATAGTTTTATTTTTTGTAATGTTACTATAGCTGTTCTAACATCTGCTCTACTCTGATGAAATAGTCGCCGTGGTGCAAGTTTGATTTCTAATATCTTACAGTTATCTAAGATAAATTTCCTTAAACGATAATAATAGCGATTGGTAAGAAATCCATCTTCCACAATTAGACAAATTACTCCCTTATCATTTAAATTCTGAATTGCATTGACAATAAAAAGTGAGTATAGATTATACAACCCAATGAAGCTGTACCTCTCTTTGAGCTTTCTTCGATTTTCTTTAATATAGGTACTATTTCTTCGTGATTTGTAAGGAGGATTTCCTATAATTATGTCTTTTCTTTCATAATCATCAAGAAGAGTGTCTTTAAGTTCAGCATTTACTCCAAGCTTTGAAAGAGACAATATTTTTTCTTCATCAATATCATGTGCTGTAATTTTAGCAGGATCGACTCCGTGATCAATCAATATTTTAATAAATACTCCCTCACCTGCTGCAGGATCTAATATCTTCGTATTTTGTGTAATAAATGGCAAAATTATATTTACCATGTGTAGGGCAGTTGTGTAAGGAGTGTGATAAATGCCATTTTGCCTTTTTTGAGAGAAATTATACTTGGGATTCATTTTCTTTCTAGACATCTTCCCTCAGTGTTTTAGAATCTCAATTTCTTCTTGAATTTCCTTTATCTGATTTTCAAAACCATAAAGCTTGTAGACCAGAATATCTAGTTTTGAAATCAGTTTTGGAAGGAGTCCTGAATCTTTAGTATATTTTCTAAATCCTTCCTTTCCATATACAACTAATGAGTGTTTTTCGTAATTATTTATTTCTTTCTTTTTCAAATTAATCCATATTTTCTCGGTCAAATGTGTTATTTCATTGGATATAGCTATTTCATTCTCAGATTTTGGAATTTTTATTGGAATATGAGATATTGTTTTGGGGTATAATTCAATTTTTAGAGCATCAAGTTTTTTTGACACAGCGTATAAATAAAACGCAATCATTTCTGAATTTAATAAGCCTAATAAGTAGTAGATATTTAATCTGCTGCTTTTCTTAGGAACAATTGATGTACAATCAATAGATGTATATCTTTGATTTTCATCGATAGCAAATCTCGGAACTTTTGTTCTATAAGGGCACATAATCTTCTTTTTAGCTTTAAATAGTTCATTATTCCTGACTTGAGCGATCTCATACCATTTTGCTAATCGTTTCTTTACTTCATAACGATTGATTAATTTTTCTTTAGATTGTTCCAGATAACGCTTTGTGAGGGGATAAGAATTAATATTAACACCCCGTTGGGTCAATATTACATATTTTTCGACCCATTTGACTACAAAAGGCAAAATATCTGAAGTTTTAATTATTTCTTTGATTAAATCGTGTTCGAGTGGCATTCTAATTATTGGGTTCTGATTTATATTTTCCCCATAAAATTTTCCATCTTCTTTTACAATATTCTTTGAAAAAATAGCGTCATTTCCTGAGTGGTATCCAGTTCCAGTGTCACAGACCTTATATAATGGATCACTCTGGTTTTTCATCTTCGAAAGAATGTCTTTAGCCCTTTCAGAAACTATATTTGAAGTTCCATTTGCTAGATCAGTTTGGTCAAACTGGTAACTTTTGAATGCCATTTTTGCCATTTCTTCTGGATTTTCGACGCACTCTTCGAGCTCTTGAAGGAGAGAAAATAAAGTGATATCATAATTTCTTAATATATACATGTGGCTTAATGAAGAAGAGTCATGCATTTTTGTCGCAAAAATTATTGCTGTATTAATTCCAACCCCTGGGAAAACCTTGTATTCACTAAAATCTATTATTGTTTCAATCTTTACGCTCTTAAAGATCTCTGTTCGTAACTTTGCTGCATAACGAGCTTCCAAAAAATATCTAGATACTATTAGAGCTAAAAACCCATTTGAGTTTAATAACTCCATTGCTCTTAGGATAAAGTAATAATAGAGATCATTGAGACCAGTATATATTGATGGGTAAAGGGATCTAAGAATTACTTTCTCCTCTCGGCTTATATACCGATAACCAATAAACGGAGGATTCCCAATTACCATATCAAATCCAATTTCTTTAGATCTCTGAAAAATTTCAGGAAATTCTAAATACCAGTGGAATATACTAAAACGAATCAAATGAGAACTTTTTTTCATAATTTCTTCTATTTCAGATTCAATATTCTCTCGATCTATTGATTTTTTTACACTCCCAATTAGAGAATTACCAGATTTGAGTTTAGAACTCTCTATGATTTTCATTAAATCTTTTAATTGTATTGAAGGAACTGAATAAAGAATGAGTAAGAATAATCGAATCCTACATATTTGAATAGCTTTCTTATCTATATCGACTCCATAAAGGATTTTGGCGAAGAAAACTGGAGGAAGTCCCAAATATTTGAATAAATTGATGATATAACGACCTGCAGCCAAAAAAAATGTTCCACATCCGACTGCTATATCTAAGACTTTGAGTTTCACCATCCAATCCTTAAAAACCTTCTTACTTTCTGCATCAAGTGATTTAAGTACATCTAACGAAAAGTTCGACATTCCCAAAAAATTAGAAAATAATTTTTGAAAATTTGATTTTACTATCCAGTAAGCTAAGTAATAAGGAGTATTTACAGCTCCTCTTTTTTTAGAGCTTTCTAAATTGAATATCGTCTCGAAAATTTCAGGTGTAATGATATTCTCTGAAATATCATAATTAATTGGGTGAATGGGTTGCCAATTAAAAGTATCAATGAATTCTTTCAGTTTTTTTTGAATGAACTCTTTATCTTGTTGTTCTATTACGTTTGTTAAACCCCAGTCGAATGGTAATAGTGTTTCAATAACAATACTAAGTTCATTCTTATTTTTCAATGAAGAATGGCCCTTTTTATTAGAAAATAGGCATGAATAATCCTCTAAAGATAATTTTACTGGATTAAGTTGAGATCTTATTAAAGTAAGAAATGCTAAAAGAAATGATCTTTTTATTAAATTTCTAGAAAAATCGGTGGAAATATCATTTATTAATCCTCTTTCAATCAAATAATTGGTTATCTGTTCTAAAAGAGAATTGTACTTTCTATTAAATGATTTCACTAAGATATTCCTCAGATGGTTATAGTCAAAGCCTTGTAATAACTCTAGTTTTCGTTATGCGATCACTTATGCGGATTTTGGATGAATTAAGATATTAAATTCATCATAATAATTAAACTTTAGATTAATAAGAATACTTGCCTCAATTTATTAATATCCTTCATGTACCGAATAATAAAGCTAGTATTTCACAAAAAGGCTAGACTTTTAATAGGAATTTGAACAGTTACTTTCCCGATATAAACTGTTCGTGATTCTATTAAACAATCCAGAATGACAAAAACAAAAATTGTATGGAATTGATGGAACTTCTATGGTATCCCATTTTGACTTAAACCTCTCGTTGAAAGAAGCAAAAATTCTTTCAATTGATGATGATGAATGGTTCGTAAGATTATTAATCAAAAAATTTGAAGACGTTGATCCAGGTTTCAAAATTACACCAGCTTATTCCGCTAATGAAGCTGTAGAGATTTTACAGTCGGAATCTTTTGATTGTATTTTATGTGACCACAAGCTTCCAGGTACCATCACTGTTAAAGGTAAAATATTCCCTGCTGATGGAATTCACCTTATGAGGAAGTTCATAGATGAACTAAACATAGACACGCCCGTTATTTTTGTGACAGGCCAAGGATCTGAGGAAATTGCCTCACAAGCGTTATTACAAGGAGCCAGCGGTTATTTCATAAAGCGTGTTCAACCTGGGTATTATAGCCTTATGGCTACTTCTATTAGACAAACTATTGACCGTTATTGGCTACAAAAAGAACTTCAAAAATCAGAAGCACGATATCGAGATTTATTTGAAAATTCAGCTGGATTGATCTTCATTTTTGATTCACAGGGAAATTTACAAGAATCAAATAAGGAATTTCTTGATACATATGGCTATACTTTTGAGGAAAGTCAAGATCTTACCTATAAAGAATTAGCTTACAGCAATGATCTAAATAAATGGAAAGAAATGCTTGATTTGATAATTCAAGGTAATTCGGAAATTAGAATGTTACGCTCTGTAACAAAAGACGGCCAAATTCTGCATTTGGATATTACTGGTAGACCTATTTTTGCTAAAAAAACTAATAAAGTAATCGGTATCCAAACAATAGCCAGAGATATTACTCACCAAGTTAAAACTCAACAAGCATTAATTGATTCAGAGGAAAAACATCGTAAAATTATTGAAGGCACAATTGAAGGGATTGCAATAATGGATAAAGAGGGGATGATTCTAGATTGGAATCCCGCTGCTACGGTGATAACAGGTTTTTCTCAAGAAGAAACTCTTGGCAAACCTATATGGGATATAATGATGAAATTAAATCCTAAAAATGTCGAATCACATCCTGATTTAATCTCAGAGACCGATGGTGTACACAACAAGTTTCAAAAAATTCTTAGTAGTGAAGATCACCCAAGAAGACCAGTATCCTTTAAATATAGTATTGAAAACGTTAAAATTGGGACACAACGAATTTTAGAGTCTGTTGGATTTACAATAGAACATTCAAGAGGATATCGTATCGCGCTCATAATGAGAGATGTGACAGAAAGACATACAGCAGAAGTTGAATCACGGTCTTTTGCCAAACGGTTCCAAATTCTTATTGAGCAAACTCCAATAGGAGTCTGGGTAAGTGAGATTGCTGACGAAAGAACAACTTACGTAAATGATAGTGTTGCCCAACTATTAGGATATAGTCCCCATGAAATCATAGGAGTGTCAGTATTAGATTTTGTAACTCCAGAAAGCGCCGAAATAATAAAAGAACAAACTCGACGTCGAATCGCGGGAGAGACACCAAAGGATACTTACGAGCTAGTTTTTTATCATCGTTCAGGCAAAAAGGTCTATACTCTTATCACTGCTGCCGCAATTAAGGGAGAGGATGGAGAACTCCAAGAAACTTACGGATTTATACGTGATATTACAGCGGAAAAAGAACAAGAACTTGAATTACGGAAAACAAAGGAATTTTTAGAATCTATTATCTCTTCTATGCCTTCTGGTTTATATACTTATGATCGAAAACATAAGATTACAATGGCAAATGATAGACTTGTAGAAATTCTTGGGTATACTTCTCCTCAGAAATTAATCGGTAAAAGTCTTTTCGATCTTTTCCCAGATTACGAACAGGATCGTGTGAAAAAATTAGTTAAAGAAAGAATGAATGGACAAAAAAGCGAAGGATTCCTTCTACTCACCTATATGAGTGCACAAGGAAATGAAATCAAAACTTCAATATCTTCAGTTCCATTAATTGTTGAGGGAAATGTTGAGGGGGCTGCTGTCACGGTTACTGACATTACTGAACAGAAGAGAATCGAAATGTACATCCAACAACTTCAAAATGAGTATAACGAGATAATTGCCAATGTTCCTTTAGGTTTTATTAAAATCAACAACTTGGGCCAAATCATTGGTTACAATGAAGAAGCACAAAAAATTCTAGCTTTCATAGAGTTAACTGATTTAAAATCTCTAAATGTACTGCAGAATCATCTCCTTAAGAAAGCTGGGTTAACAAATAAATTTCGCGATATGATATACCAGAAAAAAATTACTAAAGGAGATTTATTTCATTCTAAAATTGAAGATAACCAAGGAAATATTCATGTTCTTGATTTTTATCCATTCCCTATCCAATATGAAAGTGAACCAAGTATTCACGCTTGGATTTTGTTCATTAAACATGGAAGTAATTATAAACCAGACACTAGAAATAAATCCGTTTGAACAATTCTCTTATCATCATTATAACCGAGAATTCATTAAAATTGGAGGTACACAATTTCTCCAGTTTCTATGCTCTTTCGTGCAGCCTCAACTAGCTTTAGCACCTTAATACCATCTATAGTAGTTACCATTGGTTCTGCTTTTCCTCGAATACAATCTATAAAATTCCATATTTCATGAAGAAGAGGTTCTCCATAAACTTTAATTTGTTCTCCATTAGAAAAAGGAATCCGGATAGCCGAGATATCTCTATCTCCACGAGCTATTTCCAGACTTCGTAGCTCTAAGATCTGGGTTAATAAATTCGTGCAAAGAGTAGCTTTTGTACCTTCTATATCAATTGTCCTTAATTTGCCTGCAAACTCTCTGCTCATTAAAAAAGTAACGAAGAAATCATCTGATTCAGATGCTAAAATAATAGTACTGGAATTATCAATCTTATTCAATTTTAATGCAGTAGAAAATAATTTACATTCTTTAATTGAAAACAACCTTAACGCTACATCAAAGTCATGTACTCCAATATCTTCATAAACATCTCCGATAGACTCTATTCTTTCTTCAGCGACGGCACCTCTTCGCTGAAACAATGCTGAACGCGGAGTACCAATTATTCCTTCTTTAATAATTTCTTGGATTCTAGTAATAACAGGATTAAACACCTCAATATGTCCAATAATTGTTTTGACATTTCTTTTTTTTAGTTCTTCGTGCAGAAATATCGCTTCATCTACTGAAGATGCAATAGGTTTCTCAATAAGTATAGTGTTAAGGTCTGGAATCCTGTTTATTGCCTCTATAGTAACGTTGTAATGTTTATCAGTTGGAACAGCTATAATAATGCCATTTGGGGTTCTTTCTTCACTCATTTCTTTTATACTTGAAAACCAAGCCGTATTAAACTGATTTCCAACTTTTTTCGATATCTCGGGGTTACTATCGACAATAGAATCTAAACATCCAAGCCTAGAGAGTAAACGTGCATGATAATAGCCCATTTTACCAGTACCAACGACAGAAATCTTAATAGCATTATTATCCATTATTAATTCCACTATATATTTAATAACGAAGAGGAAGAGTTCTATCCTCCAAAAACCTCTTGCTTACATTTTTTGGTCATATAGGTATTATTCTTTTAAAAATTAGTATCTATACGTTTTATGAAGTTATATAATGTCTTAGATCTTGTGAGAAGCGGAAATCACCATGAGCATAGCTGGGTAACAAATTAAGTCCCGGTTTTAATTGTTTGAGTTAAAAAGCTTATTAAATTGAATGAGTGGGAGAGTAATAGAAATCCAATAATCAATAGTAGAATATATCCAACTAAATTCCATTGTTTTATTACCCGATCAAAATATTCTCCAAGTGGAAGAAGAAGAATGATTGAAATCCACGTTGCACCAATATACGTTGCAAGGATGTGTCCCTTTAAGGGATGATCTTTAAATAAAAATCCAGCAAACATTCCTGGAACACCTATAATCGTTACCGTTAATAACCCAAGAATCACTGAAAGGAAGACTGTTATTATCGATCCCCATACTATACCCTTCATAAAAGATTTTTGATTGATCGCTCTCTGATCTAGATCCTTAAATTCCCCCATTCGTAATAGGATTGGCCCAAAACCTTGGGGTAAAAGAATCCATAAGCCATTGAAAATTATAGTAAAAAAGACTCTAGTCAAATCAAGTTTATAGTGTAATCTATAACCAGTGTTTCGATATACAAAAAAAGTTGAAAGCCAGATTGGTACCATTATTAGGAAGGTTAAAAGTATTATAGCTGAAAACATCGAGATCCCTTCAGTGATAAGATTCATTTCATCTGTTAACTCAATATAACGGCTAAAATACCAATAAATGTAGATAATTAGAAGGAGGAAGAAAGTTCCAGTGTAGTTTAACAAATTTTCTCGATTAAATGCTCCGAAATTCCGAGAAATAATATTTTGTTTTGATTTTTGAATTTTTACGCCAAAATAAGCTGAGTGCATAATAGTACTTCTAATTGGGAAGTTTTTTGAAGTTCTTTGGCGAAGTGCTGAAAGAGGAACTGTGGAAGGTTGAAAAAATTGATCGTGATCGAGTTGAAAACCCTCAAAAGGTTTTTCTAATAATTTTGCCTTAAATGTATGTCTTCCTAAGGAAACCGTTCCACAATGAATACAGTACTCAGTATTTGGAGGATTAGGTTTCCAACATCTATTACAGATTAAACTCTGAATCTGATCTGTTTCTTCCTTTTTAATCCTCCCACCGCACAGGTGGCAAAAGTTATGATCAAAGGGTACGTTTTCACGACAGAGAGGGCAAGTAAGCAAGTTAGATGAAATTTCAGACTTATCAGTATGAGTAATTTCACTCAAAGGGGAGCTTTTAATCTTTTTCCCACATAATATGCAGTAATCAGTTATAGGAACACTTTGTTTGCATGAAGGACAAATTATCTTTGAAAAATGCTTTTCAGATTCCTTCGGAATTACTATATCGAGTTTATTACCGCAATTTATGCAGAATGATGTTTGAGGAACCTCTTTTCCACACTTTAGACACTTAGTAGTCTTTATTGCCTTTTTAGGATCTTCCATCTTTCATTTTTAACCTATTTGACTTATAATTCCTTTAATTTGCATTTCAAAAAGTTCTTAAAAAAAATATTCTCTTTTCTTTTTAAATAACTTATAATATTTTGATTATAATTCTTCACGGAAAAATTATTTTAAATTATTAAAATGAATAGAAAAAAAACCACATAAGTTAAAACTTCTAAATAAATCAAAATTTTGTTTCGATAATAATTTAGTAAAAATTTAGAGATTGATCCATTTTTCATCATCTTCTTATAATCGAGGTTCAAAAAAGAAATTGGAATCATGACAAACGGAGCAAAAAAATAGATTTCAAAATCAATGAAGTCAACAAGAACATGGATAAAAGCCCCAAGGAAGAACCAAAAAATCGATAAACCCATCAAACCAAACAGACAACCCATACTTAGCCATAACATTGGATAATGAGAGGGAAAATTCCTATGATTTTGTCTTGAGACATAACCATACAAAATATCAATATCAGGAGATATAGAACCAATAATAAACCATATTATACAAGAAGGATTGAAACCCCCATAGTTTAAGAGAATTGCCCCGTTCAATCCTAGAAATAAATGAATTTGCGGCAACAAATATATCGCTACCTTAAAGAAATCATCTAGAAGAAGTGTTTTTATATTGAAACTTCAAATTTGTGAATAATTCTTCTTAATCCCGATAACTTTAAAGATATGCCTATCAAGTACTATAAGACTAAAAGATTCATTATTAATTATCCATTAATTACTAAAAATCATTCTGGTAGGTAGTCAGATATGCCTTATAGAGCATTATTAAGAAAGTTAATGGAAAAAAAAATCGTTTCAGGATGCATCATTTTCACTCCAAGTGGAGACATTTGGTGGCATTATGGAACTTTTCCGAGTTTAAATAAATCCGCATTTATAGATGGGTATTACTTACTAGGTGAATGGGTAACATATCCCTCTTCGGTAAGAGTAGCTGGCGTAAAATATTTATCTTTTGTTAATTCATATCCTGATTACTGGATTTTGATCAATACCCAAGGATTTGGTTCACTAATTCTTCAAATGGCTGTGAAGAACAATTACTACTTTTTATGCTGGCTTGACGAATCGCAAGAACCATTAGACATCCAAAAAGAAATAAAGAATATGACGGATCTTTTCGGTTAAGAATTGGAGAGAAAATAATTGAGTAGAGCTACAAATTACTCCAAAATCAAACATATTTTTCGTGCTTATGACATTCGTGGAATTTTTAACAAAGAAATTACCCCACATAATCATTTTAGAATAGGTCTTGCATTTGGATCCTTTCTGCAAATCGAAAAGGCAATGGATATCGAAAATGGATATATCTTTATTGCATATGATATTCGACAAACAAGCTCTTTACTTGCTCAAGCGTTTGCTGCGGGAGTTATGACTACAGGAATTAACGTAGAATTCTCAGGGGAACCACTTCAATTTGGAGCATGTCTTTTTTCTGCTTGGCAAGGTGGAGCTTTTGCGACTGCTTTTATTACTGCATCCCACCTTCCTCCAGAATGGAATGGGATTAAGTTCTATTATGGAACAGGAGTGGGATTTTCAGAAGAAGATAATATGCGAATTCGTGACATTTTCCTTGATGAAGCATTTATAAGAGCAAAATGGAATAAAGTCGGGCAAATGACGGTTAAAAACCTTAATGAAGAGTATGTTGAATTTTTAACTAATAAATTCAAAATTTCTCGTATGTTAAAAGTAGTAGTTGATTGTGGAAACGGAGCATCTTGTCTATCCGCTCCAGCAGTTTTAAGAGCAGTTGGATTAGAAGTTGTAACACTATTCTGTACTGTCGATCCTTCTTTCCCTAATCGTTCTTCTGAACCAAATGAAAAATCACTACGATTTCTTTCAGAAAAAGTAATAAAAGAAAATGCTGACTTCGGTATAGGGTTTGATGGTGATGGAGATCGTTGTGTTGTTGTTGATGACAAAGGAAGAGTTCTTATTGCAGATATTACTGGCTTAATATTAGCTAAATTTCTACTTAAGGGAGAAGAAAGTCCAAAACGTGTGATAATCAATGTAGAATGTTCATTAGCCCTAGAAAAGGTTTTGTCTCCTTTTGCTACTGTCGAGCGTATCAAAGTAGGGCATACCTTCCTAACAGCAGAAGCGCAAAAAAAGGCAGATACCATTATTGGAATTGAATCAAGTGGGCATATGGTTTTCCCGAAAATATTTCTATTCGATGATGCAATGCTTATTCCCCTTAAGCTTGCTGAAGTTCTTTCACGTCAAAAAGCTCCTTTATCTAAGCTTGTCAACGAGCTTCCACGGTTATATAAACGAAAAATAGCAATTGATGCACCTGATGACGTTAAGTTTGTAGTTATAGCCCAACTTCTTGAGAATATCCGCAATTCTTACGATAATGTAACAAGTATTGATGGAATAGGTATTCCGTTTGGAACTGAATCCTGGGTATTGATTCGTGCAAGTAATACTGGGCCTAAGATACGGATTATTGTTGAAGCAGAGTCCGAAGTCCAAGCTAATGGATTACTCACAAAATTTCAACAGCAACTTATAGAAAAAATAAAAGAGTTGACTTAGGTATAAGAATTATTTTATTCTTTCTTACCACTCTCTTGTTGTAAGGCCTGTTACTCTGAAACCACAATCATGAGTTTTGTATCTACGGTTGAGGCCAATGAGGAAAGCGGTAAATCGCTCGACATGTCTTGCAGAGAGTGTTCCGCCAGCATCTACTGGGTTTAAATTCTTAATTAACGCTGCTTTCTCTTTAATGATATGTTTAGCATGTTTATCTCTACTAAATATGAATACATCCTGATTAAGAACTGGTAACCGATCGATATCTTGCAATGTGGCATTAGATAGTGTTTTAAAAGCACCAACAAGGGGAACCTCTGTAGGAATCACTTTTCGTAGTAATTCAGAAGCACTATTTGCTCCCTGATCTAGTTCAGGTAAGATATCTACCATTTTTCCTTTTTCGAAAGGTTTTAAGGGCACTGTTACATCAACAACAATGTGATCAGAAGTCAAGTATTTAATAAATGGAGTAATTGTCTTCACTATATAATCAAAAGGTGTCGTGCATAAGATAATCTCTGATTCTTTGACACAATCCTCATTAGTTCGAGGGATGACTAAATCTTTTCCCAACTTTTCATTCACTTGAGCTGAGATTCTATCAGCTTTTTCTTGTTCTCGGGAACCCATGATTACCGATTCGCCAGCCAATCCCCAACGCAATGCTAAACCTTGACCTTGAGGCCCTGTACCCCCTATCATTCCAATTATTTTGGCCATGTTAAGACTTTCCTTTCCTTTCTTAGATAGAATAAACTAAGCTTTCTTCTTCTCAAGATATTTTATTAGAATTTTGTAATACTATCAGAAAAGTGATCTTCGCTAATATAGTCATCAAAAAACTGAACTCTGAATAAAAATTATCATTATTCTGTTAAACTTTATCTGTATCAATATTTATAGTATTCTTATTGTGATCTTTAAACTGTTCATTGATAATTATTTGCTCATCAGGGCCTAATTCATATAATTTGAAAATTTCATCATTAAGATTCTTCATTAATTTAGTATATTGAACACGAAAGCTCTGTGGTTCCTCAAAAATTTTATGCAATCGATCTACTAAGTCTAAAATCTTAGATGAATCTTTTGTCACACGAATAGGGAGCTCTTTCAAGAACTTAATAGGGATCTTTGGGAAAATTTTCTTGACCGTAGTAAAATGATTCTTTAGATAAAAAGAAATTAAAGAGGAGTTTAATATTGCTTCTAAGAAGTATAAATCAGATATAGCTTCATTTGGTTTCAAGGTCAGAATATAAACATCACAAAGGCAAAAAAGGTTATCTTGATCATATGCAGCAACAATTTCGTGACCAATTCGTCGAAGCATTAATTTTGGTTGAGTATAAAGAGCATAATTTTTGAAAATAGATTTATTAGACGAATCAAATCGAATAAAACGCTTTTTGGGAGTTATATTAAATTTTTGAATTGATCGTCCTGCAATTAAAGGGACATAGCTTGAATTTTTTTGCTTATTACTTGTAGCTTGTGAACGAAATCCTAATTCAATTCCTCTTGAAATCTCCACAAATTCCTCTAAGAAAACGCTATTGTTTCTGATTTTTTCTAATAAATTTGAGACAGAAATACCGTGACTTGGTATTAACATTTGATTAGCACTAGTATAAATTCTACTTTGTTCTGCAGCAAATTTAGAAAGAACTTCAAATCCACCAGTTAATTTGATTTTTAGCTGCTCAAAATAAATTTCATGCCCCTGATCATCTTTATTACCATCGAAACGCTGTAAAAAAATGATACACGGTTCAACATTGATATTAGAGAATATTTTCTTATCCAAGTTTATAATTTTTAGAATTCTTGTTTCTTGAAGAATATATTGCCTAATTTTTTGATATCTGAGGTTAGTAGCCAAATTACTAGGAACAACAAGTCCTAATAATCCTCCTTTTCGTAAAAGTTGTATAGAACGCTCTATGAAAAGAATATA
>JBHLKC010000021.1:0-25571 GCA_048887065.1 Candidatus Hodarchaeota archaeon | reverse complement strand
AAACGAACTTGGAAGGCTCCTAACCTTCGGAGAGGAACTACTATTACTTTAAGTGATCCATGTCCCAAGTGTGGACATCAATCAATGTTAATTGTGAAAAAAGGGAAAAAACCGTATAGGTTATGCGTTTTTTGTTCACTCTTCTTTTTTGAAGAGCAATAAACACCAATAATGTCTAGATTCCTGTGTTGTAAAACCAATTTGTCTAATTATTATATCGAAATACCTTTTAACAGGATATCAAAAATGTATAGAATAATATAAAACACAGATAGTGTGCTATATTTGACATATTGCAACGACAGTGAAACACATGAGTTCTGAAGAAAAACTCGGAAGAGATCCCGCCCCAGCCGCAATACGTTATCTTGTTTTACTTAGTGCCTTTACTTCCTTGCTAACAATCATTACTTTTTTACCAAATTTGAGCGGAGCCAGCACTCAAGAACAAAATTTCTTTCAAAGCGCAATTCCAGGTTTTGCGTTCTTATTCTTAATTTCCATTGTTGAATGGTTTGTACTGAGGCGTTCTCGAAAAATATTTACATATATTGCAAATGTTGTACCGTTTGTTGGACCATATGGATTTGCATTAGGCGTTGAGGTATTAAAATCCTTATTATTAATATTAGCTACGAATTATTATATTCAACAAGTTGAAGGGGCTTCCTCCTCTACATTTCTCCTCCAACAACTCACTTCATACGCTATTATCATTGGGCTAGTAGTTACTAAAGTAGCTCGCACAAGACTCGAACAGCTTGCAGAGAAAAAAATCAGTAAGCATGTACTTAATCTATTACCGACTTTTCTAGTATTAGCTCTATTCTTAGGTACTTATCTCACAGAAATCACAGGATTAGGGACACCTAGACAAAGAAGTAGCTTTGAAGCTTATACAGAAAAAGATATAGATTGGTCGCTGTATAATACCCCAGGATGGGATGCAACCTATTTATTAGAAAATCTTCTTGACCAGTTTACGCTAGGATTGGGCAATTTACAAGTTCCATTGTTTAATGTGTCTTATAATGGGCCTGTGACTTACTGGCGTTTAAGAAGTCTTGAATCATACGTATATACTGGCAAAGCTCCCTATAGTACGGATTGGAGGGAAACTGATGAAGTTAAACGTGTATTGTCCCCTATAGCCACAACTCCAAATACAACTTATTCCAGAATAGTACCTGAAAGTCAGACGGCGTACAATTTCACAGTAAGTGTCCCCCTGAATCACAGCACTACATTGGGAGATGTTACTATTAATCAAAATTTCGTCAATTATCTTCCCACAACTTGGAATGGAGGATTGGGTTCATATATCAGCTCAAATGATTTCAAATTGTATGATGCAGAAGATAATGACCTAATTCCTACCACTGCTCAAGCTCGTGAAGTATTTCCTAATTTATTCTCTGAAGATTTGCTTGGGATAGAGGCAAACTTACAGTTAAATGATATATCCAATCAACGGGGAAGACTTGAGTATATTATGACTTATAAAAGTATGAATCAAACAATTCAAAGAGCGATTGCTTATTCACTTAAAAAAGATGCCTATTCGACTATTCTAGATGCCCCGACGTGGGCTGCAATTCAAACTCTTTACTTACAATTACCTAATCATACAGGAACTCTTCCTAATCCCTGCTATGTCCAAGGAGATCCAAATATACCCAATCTAGATAATCAGTATTGGAGATGGGCTCCTAATGTAACATATCACGCTAGAAACTGGACTTATCCTTATAAAACTGTTTTTAATCAAGCTTATTTCGTTATGAAACAATTCTCCCTGAACGGAAGCCAAGGATTTGCCTTTGACAATGACACTTGGATGGCACAACAGCTGGGACAGACTGTTGTAGCAGATCATCCAGCACAATATGAAGATTTTAACGAGTGGTTCTTTAACAGAAAAAAAGGTGTTTCCCTCCACTTTGCTTCAACGTTTGCTACTATTATGCGGCTCCAGGGAATTCCTTGTCGGGTTGTTATAGGTTATATCCCTTTAAATGATACAAGGGTATCATATAAAGGATTGGATCGGAGAGTGATTTACTCATCTGGACTTCACGCTTGGGCTGAAGTATTAGTACCATTGGATACTCTTCCTGGGGTTCCTGGTGGAGAATCAGTTGAATGGATTAGCTTTGATCCTCTTTTTGCAGGGAATGTTCCTGATCTTCAAGATGAACAAGCTCTTACAATTCGACCTGATTATGATCTTGAAGGACGAGGAATAGCTCAAGCACTTCTTGATGATAATGATTTTAGAACAAATGGAAGCAATGATTGGATATTTTGGCGTTGTACCGTCAACCATTCTGGATTATATGATCCATCCGTTCAATCTTCTTATCCGCTTTTACATGGAGACAAGATTAATTTATCGGTCCGCCTTATCTTACAGGATGGTGCAACTTGGATTCCACCTTACGAAAGCGCAAATATCAGTTTTTATGTTGGTATATCTGGAGAAAATAGTTCAGGCATATTTATAGACTATTCATTAACAGATGAATATGGGTTTGCAACAATCCAAACTACAATTGATGTAACAAGATATGGGGTTCGAACGGTCTATTTCTATGCTGAGGTAGTACAGGGATTACAAACTGCAGTCCCGAGAGCAGCTGTATCTCTTGCATATGATCTCAAATTTTTCTAAGAAATGAGACTTAATGAATGGCTCCTGTTTCTAAAGTTTAAAAGGCATTCTATAATGTTTCTATTAAACTAGTATGAATTTAATGATATTTAATCATCAGAAAGTATTTTTTTCCAATCTTAGAAACTATTGAAATCGAGAATAATGTAATTGAGTATTCTAAAAAGTATGGCAAAAGAAAAATAAATAAATATAAAAATAGAGATAAATTACCTTTTTGATTAGTATACCTCAAGTCCCTACTCATTGAGAGTAAGAATGTGGTACAATTAATATAGTACAAACGGAAATGGAGAATGAATTAATTATGTCAAAAGACAAAATTTATGGATACGGGATATTTGGTTTAACATTAATTTTCTTACTCCTGTATATAATTTTTCTACCTGTCCAGTATTATTTCGCAAATCCTGGAACACTATCTGGTATTTTAGATTTATCAGAACTATTTACTAATTTACCGATAACGATAAATTGGGAAGACGCAGTTTTATGGCCTGTGTTCCTTGCAACCCTAATGATTGGATTTATAATCGCGTGGATTGGCATCACGATGGCTACAACACCTCCTCCAGAGCCTATTGATCTCGATGACTTAAATCTCGACGATGAAGAATTCGAAGAAGAAGAAGAAGAGGAGAAGGAGGACTAGAAGAATCAAGTAAATTCTAAAAATACTCCCTTATTTCTTTATTTCTCACCAATTAGAATTTTTAAATTATCCTTTTTTGGGGGGGTTTCCGCTCTGCAATTATTTATCTGCCCTTTATAATTTAGGATTTGGAATTCCCAGTAAACGATCCAGATAATCTGGAAAATAAATTGCAATGAAAAAGAGAAATACGATTATCGCTCCTGTTAACAGTAGTTGCTTATCGAGAAACAATCGTTCAGCTTTGCGACTAATAACATTTTTACTAGACACTAGAAACAAAAATCGAAAAATACTAAAAGTAAACAAAGGAAGGGCAGCAACAATGAATACTGTCTCGTTTGGATGACGGTCTATTAAATAAATGAAAAACGCTAGAAGTTCGATTGCTGCAATTGTTGCTAAACTTTGATCTAGTAGAGTTGGTGTATACAGCTCAAAAACAAGCTTGTGTTGACTAGCTTGTACTCCCAATAGTGCCATATCTCCTTTTCGTTTGGCTAAAGAAAGTAACATAGCTGTTATAAAGCATAAAATAATAAGCCAGGGAGAAACTGATACTGTAATAAGAACAGCTCCTGCAATGGCCCTCCAAACATAATTAACTGATATCGTAACAATATCTGCAAAAACAACCTTTTTCAGAAATAGAGAATAAATCTGGCTAGTTAGGAATAAGGCACCTAGAACTAAGACGAAAGCTATCTTGGATTCATGAATAATTATTGCAGGTTCTAAGATTTCACTCTCTTGAATCCCTGGATATATATAAATTGCTTTTTCGATAGGAGCAAATGGTATGATAATAATTAATATAATGAGAAGAACTAAGAGTAGAAAAAATATAACAAATCCTTGTATAGTTGAAATTCTACCAGAAGGAAATGGCCTATTCTTTTTTTCAGGGTGAAATTTGTCTTTTTCTCTATCACGAAAGTCATTAATTAGATAATTTAAGGAAGAAACTAAGCAGAGTGAAATAAAAGCTAGTATAATTGGCAACCATAAATCGACCCGAAGTAGATTTCTGGAAAAAAAGATCCCAAAGAAGACGAGGAGATTCTTGTAGTACTGATGTGGCCTGAGAAGGGTGATTAAGGCACGAAAACGCTCTGATAAACTAAATGAAGAAGGATTTGGGTCTTGAATTAGTACGGGTTTCATTATATGATCAACTGATAATTTCGGTAGCATTTTATATAACGCTTTAAGTTTACATTATTTATTTCTGATTAAATTGCATTAATTCAAAGAGGACCATTCCAGGATCAAGATCGTCTCCTATAGCAGCTATTACGTTATTAGAATCCAATCTTAAAGCAACAAGATAACTATTGGCTCGCCCTTCCTTGGCAACCAAGCCTCGATTATTATATAAAACCATTTCATATATTTCATGTATATTATCACTGATGAGTCTAATAGGTATAGGAGGCATCTCTGACTGGAGAACAACCAGAAGATTGGATTTAATAAGTGCTTTTGTGAGCATTTCATCTCCCACTTTTCCAATAACACCCTCATTTTTCTCAAAATGCACTAATACTTTTAAATTAAGCTCATCTAGACACGTCTTTAAGGAATCAGGTGATTTTTTTAACATTATTATCTCTTGTAAGATTTTCAATTAATAGATAAGAAATTTTGTGTTTATGCTCTAATAAAACAAATAACTTAGTCTCATAATATCAGTACAAGATAAATTTGAGAACTTTGACATACTTTCAACGACTTGAATTAGTTCTAATTCCAACATTTTTCCTCGTAAGTCAAATACTCATCTTCTTATTTGGATTAACAATGATTGGGGAAGAAATATGGATTTTTATGGGTATTCCTATTCTTTTTGGTTCTATACTAAGTATTTTGGTTAGTTTTTTATTGAATCACAGAAAACTAATACATGAATTCAACCAACTTGAGTCTTTTTTCCGTATTTTAGTATTCGGGGGAGGTGGAGCGATTATTATCGTACTATTATTTCAAATTAATGGGCTATTAGCAGGATCTTTAATTTTCACTGTACTATCCTTAGTTTTCTCTACACTGGGAGGACTCATGACCATCTCTTGCCTAATTCTTTTATACAGAACAAGGCCTAAGCATGCGTCTTTAGAATAATCCTAGCATCCACAACAGAGACTCCTTTTTCTGTTGCAAAAACTGGATTAAGATCCAGTTCTTCAATTTCAGGATGATGATCAATAAAGGAAGAAGTTTTCATCAGTAAATCAACTAATTCTTTTTTATCTATTGGAGATTGGCCACGAATTCCATCTAATATCTTTGCTGCCTTTATTTCAGAAATCATTTCTGTAGCGTCTTCCCGCTCTAGTGGAATCAATCGAAAAACCACATCTTTAAGAATCTCAACATAAATCCCCCCTAAACCAAATGCTAATATAGGACCAAACATAGGATCGTGGGTTGAACCTACTAAGAGCTCGATTCCTGATTCCATTTTTTCAATGATATAACCTTCTATATGTGCTTCAGGGGCTTTTCGAGCAATATTTTGTTGCATAATTTCGAACTGCTCTCTTAAATCATGAATACTTCTGATGCCAGTAATTACTCCTCCAATATCTGATTTATGGATAATATCTTTTGAACTTACTTTTAATACAACAGGGAACCCAATTTTTTCAGCTTCATTTACAATTTCTTCTAAATTTACCCCAAATTTAGTCAGATTCACTGGAAAACCTTCTTTTAGGAGAAGGTTTTTACATTCCTGAACACTTAATGTCTTTCTTTTTTGCAGTATCGCTTTTCTTAACATCTGTTGAGTTTCTTCTGACAAATTTTTTCCATCTCAGTTTTTTATAAAGATTTATTTCGGTTAGAAAAGGTAAGATCTTCTTTAACAAGAATTAATTACTTCTGCTTAAAAATTCCGCTTTCACTCCATATTCAAAGACTTTTTCATGACTTCTGTCACACCAGTGATGTGAATATTGTTAGAACTTTCTCCCTTTAGGATAGTTATAAATTCAACCCCTTTTTCAAGAACATCACATGAATCAGATATTATGGAATAGATAGAAGCTTTTGTGCCTAGACTCCGTACTCCAGCTAGAATTAATATCCAATATTTTTTCTTATCAGGATTTCGGAAAAATGCGATTAAACCATGATTAGGATTTGAAAAATCACGATTACCACTTACAATTTTGTTTTCAACAAAGTATACATTAAATTTTGACTTTATTATTTCGTTATAATAAGCAGTTAAAGTATTTGTAATATGCCCACCAATTAGTATCAAATTTGTACTCTGTTTTCCTTTAATTTTCTCATAATCCAAGTCTGTACAAACAAAATTTGGTACAAATCCTATTTTCTGTTGGGGGAGATGATTTGCCAGATACCAACATATCTCACCAGCAAGAAAACCGTCTCTAGATATTGCATCATATTTTCCATGAGGTTCGGAACTCCCTACCACTATTTTACCTTTGAATTGTCCATCTTTACAAAAAGTATGTAAAAAGATCTGAGAAAATGAAGTTTTTTCATTAGGGTAATCATTTTTTCTCAAAGATAATAAGAATTGATCTGCAACAGGCTTGTAAAGTTTAGCTCTTCCTTGTTTAATTTTACGAATCCCGGCCACCGTAATTAATCCTGCATCTCGTAATTGCGTCAAATGATAATGAACTTGTGATTCAGATAGCTGTAATGTTTTTGCTATACGCTTCGCATACATTGATTTGTCGTTTAATAGAAGTTCCATTATCTGCCACCGGATATCAAGAGCTAAAACCTGAGCAATTTGAGGAGAAATTTTATAAAAATGCCTTATCATCTGAATTGCGACCCCTGTATGCTATGTACATGATTTCAAGTAATTATCTTCTCATTATAAAAAACTAATTCAAAATAAACTAGATTAGTTAATTATGTTTTCCTATTTAATGTTCTCATTCTTTCATTGAAAATAATTACTCCGAAATTATAATTAAAAAAGTCCTAATAATCATTTTGAATTCGTTTTAACTGCAATTTTTGAGGAAGATTGTTGCACAGCTACAAGAAAAGCTTAAGCTAAGACATTTAAATGCTCTCCGATGTGCTACAAATGATTCTACTGTAACTACTAATACCAGTCATTCATTTAAACAACATTATAGGAAAGCTCATCCGATGTGTGGAATTATAGCTATTACAACCAGTAATAAAACGAATGTTTCTAAGTTGATCACTGATGGCTTAAGGAGGTTAGAATATCGTGGGTACGATAGTGTTGGAATTTCCACTATCAACAATGGAAAAATTGAAACATTAAAGGATGCTGGTACTATTGATAATGTCAACAAGAGATTATCGTTGGATTCCCTTCGAGGGAGTATTGGGATCGGTCATACTCGCTGGGCTACTCATGGCCCCCCAACACAAGAGAATGCACATCCACACTCGGACTGTTCAGGTAACATCGTTATAGTTCATAATGGGATTATAGAGAATTATATGGAACTAAAAACATTTCTAAAAAGACAAGGTCATAAATTTTCGTCAGAAACGGATTCTGAGGTTGTAGCTCATTTACTGGAGGAGGAAATAAAGCAATCAAATCAATCACTAGCAGTTATTGACGCATTCAAGAGAGTAATAGCAAAGCTAGAAGGGACTTACGCAATCACTTTAATTTATAGCAAAGAACCTGATAAAATCTTTTTAGCACGAAAAGATAGTCCATTAGTAATTGGAGTTCGAGAAGATACTAAATTTGCTGCGAGTGACATCCCTGCTTTTCTGGAACATACAAAAAAGGTAATTATACTAAAAAATGGGGAGATAGCAACATTAACACCTCAAACGGTTTATATTGAGAAAGATGGATATCGTGTTCAACCTAAACCTGTTATTGTTTCGTGGACTGCTGAAAGTGCACAGAAAAGTGGTTATCCTCATTATATGTTAAAAGAAATACATGAACAACCAATCGCTATAAGAAGTACCTTGAATATTGATTCTAGCATCATAGAAAAAGCTTCAAACAAAATATTAGAAGCAGATCGAATTGTCTTCCTTGCCTGTGGAACGAGCTATTATGCAGGATTATCTGGTTATCATCAATTTCAACGGATTCTTAACAAGAAACCTATTTATAAGATAATTGGCTCAGAATACGAGACATATTCACATCTAATTGATGAAGATACTTTAATTATGGCTATCAGCCAATCTGGTGAAACTTTGGATGTGATGAAAGCCTTAACACCAGCCCGAAAAGATGGTGCTTCAATTATTGCGCTTGCAAATGTCGTTGATTCATCAATCCCTCGTATGAGCCAGATTTCTCTTTATACAAAAGCAGGACCAGAGATCGGAGTTGCTGCTACCAAGACACATACAGCACAGATAGCTCTTCTCGCCCGTATCGCACTTCAACTTGAATTTGATGTTGGACTCGTAGATACAAATGAATTTGCTCAAAACCTCACTAAGATGGTTGAAGAAGCCCCAAGGGTTGCGCGAACAGTAATTAATCAAAATGAATTCAAAGCGAAGAAATTAGCTTCAATTATTTCGAATCAAAATCATTCTTATTTTCTGGCAAGAGGTTTTAATATGCCTATTGCCTTAGAAGGTGCGTTAAAACTCAAAGAAATTTCATATATCCATGCAGAGGCATTTCCTGCGGGAGAAAGTAAACACGGGCCAATTGCTATTGTAGAACCACATTTTCCCGTGATTATGATTGCACCAAATGACTGGACATCAAAAAAGATTCTAAGTAACGCAGAAGAGATGCGCGCCCGAGGTGCATATATTATATCCGTCACACAAGATGGCCATAGCATTATAAATAGATCTGATTATACATTTATTGTACCTGATGCATCCACTATACTCAATCCTATTTCTCACGTTATACCATTACAAATGCTTGCCTATTACTCAGCTGTTAGAAGAGGATTCGATCCTGACAAACCTAAGAACCTAGCAAAAACGGTTACTGTTGAATAATGCTAGGTACTCTAGATTACTGCCTAGAAATTAGAGGATTGAAACAAAATCAGGATTAGATTTTAAATTTGGAATATTTGGACAAGAATCATTTTGTTTGTGTTGTGATTTTTGAAGTAGAGTCGATAATTACTTCATTTCCTTCATCTACCCTTAGGCGATAGAATTTGTTTTCCTGTCCCACCTGAACACAGATAGCTCCAGGAAAATGATTTCTAGGATCCAATTTTCCAGCGAATTCAGTGAAATGGCGAACGATTTCGTCTTTTGTTTCACCAACAGCAATCACTCGACTCCCATAAAGTAGTACCCACTTCCCCTTACAAATTGCTTTACGTAAAAGGGCCTGTATACTCCAATAAGACTGTTCTTCTCGAAGGAAGTGATCTAGGAGTGTCAAATGATTTCTTCCATATAAATGAATTGAGGCATCCATAGGAATAAAAATCATGCAACCTTAATTATTGGAGGTTTAATAAGCTTATGGTAAATTAAGAAAGTGATACAAATTATTCTTTTTTATTATTTTAAAGCAAAATAAATTATAATAAAATTATTATTCTTTAAAACAGAATCACCTCTTCTCCTCATATTGATCGACATACAGGTACTTTAATGATCTTTCATTTATTAAATACCCCTAATTTACCTATTTCTAACCTCTTATTTAAGCTTCCTTTCAAACCAGAGTCCTAGAATTAGATAGGTTCGAAAAGAATCCAAAAATGAAATGCTAAACCGAGGAATAAGCTCATTAAAAACAATCGAATTGTGGTTCCGATTATTCTTTCACGAATAGTTCTGTCTCTGCTGGTTTCGACAAAGAAAACAAGCCATAGGGTTGATAATATTCCTAGTAAAGAAAAGATTAATGCTAATGGATAATAGAGACTTTCACTAATTATGGGCTTCCAAGGAGTTAAGTCGTCGGTACTATCTGTTGCATTAGTTTCTTCAGTCGTTGTGGTTGTAGTGGTATTTGTCACATCTGTTTCATTATCTTGTGAAACAGCCATAGGTATTCTAAAATATTCAAATGAAGTGGAACTATCATTGTTTTCAATATTATAAGATTGATATGATGTATTCCATTGATCTATAAATGCTACAAAGGAAATTGAGCTTGAAACGATGGTCACCAAGATACTTATCATAATAAAGTTTATGAGAAGGTGTTGCATTCTCTTTGAGGTCATTATTTTTCCTTACTCCGAAAATCATGCATGAAATGAACCCTTTTTATCAAATCTTGCGTAAAAATAGAAGTTTAAAAAACGTTCCTTTAGACTGCATCAAATAAATTATCAAAAAGGATTTAGTAAGTACAAGAGAACCCTCTCTATGGAAAGAATTACTTAATATCAGGCGCTGATAATCTAGTCTGGTTAGGATTCCAGCCTTCCAAGCTGGTCACCCGGGTTCAAATCCCGGTCGGCGCATTTTCAATATCTAGCTGCTTCTATGATATTTTGTAACGTAAAATTCCACAAACCCCACCAAAACTTTGGATTTTTCTTCCTTCTTCTGTTTGAGAATTAATTATTTCAACACGAGTACTTGTTTTCTCAGCTAAGTCCCCTAGTTCCAACACTAGATCTCTTTGATTAACCTCCCAATTTACAGTTTTGCACTTTGGACATTGGTTTTTTTGCTGGTTAGCTATATAGTTTTCAACTTCATTAGATTTTAATGTTTTTTCTATTGTATATCCACAAATATTGCATTTTACTTCTACTCTAATAGAATCAATACCACCAGATAGAAGTAAGATAGATACAGCTCCTATTAAAAGTTTCTCTCGAACCTGTTTTTCTCCATACTCAGCTTTTCCTTCCATTATAGCTTGTTCAAACTGGTGAACTAGTTGTTTTTCCTCCATAATTGCCACTCCTTTTAAAACTTCGTCAGAAGCAGCAACTAGTTCATGAATTCCGCTTTGATCTCCACCATAACCGAGATCCTTTAAAAAAACGTTTTTATTCAATCGGTTATCAAAATGTTTGACGATTTGATCTTTGATTTGACCAGGGCCTCCGATAATGACTCCTTTTAAATCAAAAGTGGCATTTTCTATGAATATTTGTTTCATATCGTCAGCTACTCGTTTTAAATACCAATCTATTGCCTCCTCGCGTAATCGGGCAAATCTAACACTGCTTTGGCCTCCTTTTCGATGTTTTTTAGCAGCTCCACTACGAGTACTTTTCACAATATTGACACTGTCTCCTTTTAGGATTCCTATCGTAGCTTTAGCACTATCTATTGCTAATAAGGCAAAGACATCTTTTTCCTCTAAGCGATCAAGCAAGTGTTCTACATGAAACCGATTATCACACACATACATTTTGCGTGAAATTGGTTGAATTGGCTCAAACACGTACGATTCAAGTTTATGATCTTTATATCCTGAATCTGCTGTTACACCTGAAAAAATAGCTATTCCTGAATCAGGGGATTTATTCCCGTATAATTTGAGCTTCCCAATGACATTCTTTAGAGCAGATATAACGTTCTTTTGAGTAAACTTACTTCGAATATTTGTTGCTGTACCCATTTCATCCGATAATTCTTGTACAAAATCTGAGATTGAACGATTTGGAGGGACGTATAACGAAATTAAACAGGTGCTGCCATCAGGAGACTCTTTTTTCTGTAAATCAGACAGCTCTTTTGCGTATTTGTACTTCCTATAGCTCATTTCAGTTGTACATCCACTTTTTTAAACCACTCATCAGATTTCTCGGTTTCAATTGACGAATAAAAAGATTATTAATGAATATTGTATTTGGGAGAGAATCACTAGGAGGATATGGTTTTTCTGAATAAATTACTAATCTCGATTAAAAGGAATTATTTATGTAAAATTGGGAGAATCATATTCAATATATTTGCATAATTTGTAATGAACTCATTAATTGTAAGCAGGTGCCAATCACAGATTGGTGAGTATTCGACAAAATCGATACTAAGGAGCTTCGCAGAACTTTTCTTAATTAGTTTTGAGATTACATCAATTGCTCTGAAGATCTCGCCTGTTTCCTTTTTTATGCTATTTTTTTTATTCTCAATAAAGTTTTCCAGGTCAGAAAAGATTCCTAAATGTTTCCCTACCATAAATTGATTGGACAATGAGTTGTCAGTTGCAGATTCCTCTAATTCTTGTTCAATATTCATAGAATGTCCAATAATTTTTTCACGATGCCAGTAATTTGAATACCCCAAAAAATTAAGTTTTGATGAGCGAAAGTAGTCTAAATCTAATGTTACATGTATTTTTTTTCCTTTTAGCCACTCTGCAAACTTACGATCACAGGTGAGTTCAGTGAAATTTGGGGAAAAGAACGCAAAAGAAGTAATATCATTTAGATCAGACGTTTTTTCAGCCCATCCTCCTATCCCAGCAGTTATATCTGCTAAATTATTCGTTAGCCAAGCTCCATGTGCAAATCCACTGTTATCTAAGTCATAATGGGCATCAATTGTTATAATCCCAAGTGAATCTCCATATTCTTGACGATAATCCTGAGCGATGAAACGAGAAGGGGCATGAGAAGTGGCAATATTAAGAACACGCCTATTAGTTTCCCATATTTTCTCGGATATTTCATTATACTTCTTAATACCAATTATTTTTTTATGAGGTTCTTGTTCAATTAGACTGAGGAATGAATTCTTAAAAGAAGGGTCAATTAGTCCAGTAAAGTCCAAATTAGGATAAATCTGACACAACTTCATAATTTTAGCGAAAGTCCAGTACTCTTCGGCCAAGAATATCGTTGTGCCGTAAGTATTAGCTGGAATACAATATGGAAATGTTGCTACGGTCTTTTTTGAAAGATTTGCAAAGTTTTTATTGACATTCATGAGTATTTCAAGGATTTTGAATTATGGTTCCAACATTTTTTCCCTTAATTGCTTCTCGAATCTTATCAATTTCATTAATACAGATGATAATACGAATATTACTTCGTTCACAAATTTTGGCAGCAATAAATGTGAAGGGAGCATTTGAACCTGCATCTAATGATAACGGTGACACAATCTCATAAAACTGATTATAAGTCAATTTTTCGTATTTCCTAGCTTCAGAAAATTTTTGTGGATCTTTATCGTAAATTCCATCAACATTAGTGATATTAATAAGGATAGGAGAACCATACAAGTCAGCTAATATTGCAGCATCTTCATCAGTTTTAACAGCAGGTAAAAACCCTCCTGAAATCCCGATGTCATATTCCTGTAATTGTGTTGTTAAATCCTTCACAGTTCTAGGCAATATAGGGGAGCAAAAACCTTTGAAATAATAGGTTAGTAGTTGAGCATTAAGCCAAGTTGCAGCAATTCCCATATAGTCCCGTTCACCTTCAGTTAACCCACTTGGTAAGCCCGTTATGTATTGACGAGCAACTTTTCCTCCGCCACAAACAATAATGAACTTATGATGCGAAACTAGCTCTTTGATCGCTGCGGAAAAGTCTTCAAGGAATTGATTATCGATTTCTCCGGGGTTAATAATTGACCCACCTAAAGAAAGTGTAATCACAGATTTCATCATTTAACTCACCAGATTCTTTAATTATATTTGTGCTAAGGTAGGCTCTTTTTACGGTTTTTTTTAGATGAAAAAACTTCCGCACTTTCTCCTACAAAAAATGCGCTAAATATAAGTTACTATAAAAATAGTAAAAAAAAATCTTGAAGATATATTGATGCCTTGGGTGCGATTTGAACGCACGACAACTGGATTTCCGTCACTCAGGTAATCCTGTGACTTCAGTCCAGCGCTGACGGGAACCGAATGGATCCTCCCGGGTTACTCGTTTGCTTCTATGAGGCAAACTCTAAGCTACCAAGGCTTAGGAATTCATGAATTATTAAGCTTACTAATACTACGTGATTAAAATAGTTTTATATCCTTGAAAATGTTACATACATTAATTTATTCTTCGTCGGTTATTGAAATTTTTTCGTTGCCATGAATACCTACGTAATTTGGGGTTAGGATACCCACAATAGGCACAGTGTTGTTTACGTTTATGATATGATCGGTTACCACAACGCCTACATTGCATATGAGTTCTCCTTGCTGTACGTTTTCCACGTGCTGCGGTGCCTTTAGTCATTTCTTACAACTCTTTACAATAGATTTTTAATTATTAAAATCCGTTAAGGTGGAGAGATTAGAATCACATTGTCTCCTCTTAGGATGATATTTCCAAGTACTTCGGTTTCTGGCTCTTCTTTGGTATTCTCATCGTTCTCTTCATTTTGTTGTGGTTTCGGGGGATGGATCATTTCTGCATCTTCTAAGAAAAGATTTAGATGTGGATCGTAACTACGTAAAATCCCACGGATTTCACGATTCCCTCGTACTTTTAAAATCACAGTTTTATTGAGAGCTGCTGTTAATACATCGAGAGGTCTTTGAGCCATTTTTATCACATTTACATTTTTAAGGGAGTTTTTCATTAGAAAGTAATGCTCCGACCGGGATTTTCAGACTATAGACGCCTAGTTTATGCCTTTTGAACCCGGGTCTTCCCGCTGGAATTCGATACTCTTGAATCCCTTGGTTTCGGGGCGAAAGCCCGAGATGACATGCCGAGGGGTTCACATTTAACCCTTCTCTTGGGCCGAGCTACACCATCGGAGCAAATTCTAACGAAAAGTAGCCCCTTATAGGCAAGAAAGGTGGAAACCCGACAAATTAAAAAGGTTTTAGTCTCCACTTAATAACGAATCAAAAATTATTTTGATTAAGAAAATAAAACTCTTCTATAATGAAAACCCGAAAAGAGTGTTCAATGGAATGGTTAATTTAAAACGTCGTAGAAGACACAAAAAAATAAACAACCGTCTAGAAGCACAGATGATTGCTGAAGATACGATGCATTTTCTTCTAGAAGAGAGTTTACAGACCCGTATAGATGATCCTCTGCAATCGATAAGACTTTTTTCTGCTGCACGAAAGATAGGTAAGCGAAATCGTCTTCATATTTCACAACAATTTCGATTCTTATTTTGTCGTTCATGTTACCATCCTCTAAGTGCAACATCGGCAAGAATCAGATTGAATAGTAAAAAACACCAAATTCATTATCAGTGTCTGAAATGCAATCACGAACAAAGATTTGGTTATAGAAAAAAAAAGCAGGTATAATCATGTATGTTGCTGTGTATACAACTGTTTCTACTATTGATGAAGCTAAAAAAATCGGATATAATTTAGTCCAAAAAAAACTAGTTGCGTGTGTGAATATAATCCCAAATGTTCAATCAATCTACCGTTGGAAAGGAAAAATTGAAGAAGACTCAGAAGTAATCCTGTGGTGTAAAACTCATGAGAGTCTAATTAAAGACATTCAAGTAATAATCCAAGAATTACACCCTTATGACTTACCAGCTTTTGCAATTTATCCAATTCATTCAGGAAGCAAATCATACCTTGAATGGATAGATGATGAAACAGCTTCTTGATACCTAGATTTTTATCACCTATAATGAAAATACCTAATTTCTGTATTAAGGAGTCACGAATAGCGGAGCTAGGACTTACATACACTCTGTTGACAATAATATCTTATTCTACTTCTTCTTTCATTACTTCCCTTTTGTCTCTCCTTCAATAATTGTCTTCTGCTTTATCTTTGGTTCTAAAACGCGAGAAACACTTAGATTATTCTCAATAGATTAAACCCAAGGATCATATATCAATTGAAATGATATATCGATCATTTATCTTTTCAGAATGAAAAGTAACATCTAATAGTTCTTTTATTAACATAAAATTTGTTTTTGTATGATTAGACAAATATGGTGTTGAAAAAACGCTGGACGATGAGGCTAAAGCTAAAATAGGAATAATTTGATCAGCTAAAAATGGATCAACTGTGCATTGTCTATTCACTGTGGTAATGTAACGCTCAAATGCTTTTAATCCGACTTGTTCCGCGCGAATCTTTCGTTCACCGATAAAATCTCCAGCTATCACGCTATTTCCAGCTTTTGAAAAAATTAGAATACCAGAACCAGGGTTATCGGCGTCTACATATTTATCAACGATTTCAGAAGATATAGAATACTTTTGAAGTGCTTTTACAACAGAATTTGATTGTCTTTGCGCAACTCGAGCTCTTTCAAGATGTTTGGAAGCAAATGAAAGGATTTTTGCTTTTATTGGCTCAGAATAAACGTCTAATTTCAATCCTTGCAATGAAGAAGAAGACATTATACTTGCTGTTACTCTTGCTCCTCCTTTAGGGTAAAAACCATGGCGATTGATTGTTAAGTCTAATTTACAGTTCAATTGCCGAAATATATCCCATGTAACATGATTTACATAAGGAATGCTTGGAGCCCATGTACCAAAGGTAGCGCCACCTTCAAACTCTATTTTTAGAGTATGATTTCTAATAGCCAGGATTGCAAGCTGCATGGTTTGCAAAATTAGTCCTATACTTCCAGCAGTAGGGATTTTGATATTTAAATGAGATCTCCAATTATTTGAGGGGGTAAATTTTATGTTTTCAGATCCAAGATAATCTCCCTCTATCTCTCCTCCACAAAATTCTGCTAACGCATGAAGCCCCATAAGATGTTGGGCTCTAAGACCAGGTTTGGGTCTCTTCTTACGAATATTTACAATTTTAATGGATTCTTGATTTATGAGAGCAAGAGCTGTAGCTAATCGAAGAATAGCTCCTCCTCCTTCACCATAACTACCATTTAAAATATGCAAAGCTCACCCTCAGAACAACCATAAAATAATCAACTAGAAAGTGAACCTAGAGAATCCACACTAACCTGCTCGCTCTCGTCGTTTTGGTCTAAGTCTAGTAGAACGACAACGTCGACATTTCGTTGCATTTGGAGGATTTCGTGCATAACATTTTCGGCAAATCATCATATCTAGTAATGCCTTACGTACAATGTCTCGTTTCTCAGGGTCAGTGATTGGCATTGTATCATGTACCTCTTCGATGAACTTTCAGTCAATATTAATTCAAAGAATGATTTCTGGTTTTATGAATAAATATGACCATCTCAAGGGATTTTCCCTAAATTTAAATTCTTTCTCGTTAATTGAGACGGAAATTTCATCCAAACAGTAGAAACTCAATAATTACTTTTATTTTAATATCCAACGATATTAGATTGAAATAACCCAACCGAAGTTGATTGGGCCTATTTTCATATTTTGAAATTAAAATGGTTGCTATTAGAATATTCTCTTAGATAATACCTCCTCTAAAGCTGATGTTCTTAATTTTTTCCCGATTTTATTGATACCATAACGAAATCTATTTGGAAAACACACCTCCATATTTTTAATTTCTTGTAGGTTATTAATTTCATGAAGATGATAATAAGTTGTGCGTATGTTTTATCCATTGTTGGATAAAATTGGATCGTCTTCCCCCCTCCCCCTAAATTTCGAATGCAGAATTCGATAGATACGACAAAAATCGGGAATATTCAAAAATTAATTACTCCTATGCTATTGAAACTTTCTTTACTATTTCCAGAAAATATTAATAAACGATTAAAACTAATATAGTAAATGAATTAGAATTTCAGATTTGGTGAAACTGTTATGCAGTATTACATGTCAGTCTCAGAAATCCAAGATCGTTTAAAGACCCTTATTAGTCATTTCTCGGGTAGCTATTCTTCACGAGTCCCTTACGTTAACTCTAGGTTAGTGGCTTCTTTTCAAAAAATGATTGATCCTAATCTGTTAAATAATGAGAAAGTTGCAGAGGAGATTATAACCGTCTTTCTAAACTCAATCATTTTAGCTGGACAATTAGGGATTGATATAGAAAGGAAAATCAATGAATATCTTATTCAACTTGAAAGAGAAGCAATTCTAGCAATGTAGCTATCATTTAACTGTTTTTAAATCGTAGATGAGTAGGGGGAGTTATTTGAGAATTTTATTCACTCTATTTAAATAAAAAGATCATAAATTGAACCGAGGGAGAAGAATCCGAAAAACAACCCTATTAGAATGCTGATTGTCAAAAATCCTAATCCTCCAAAAATAGGTAATGGAAGACCAGGTAAGGCACGTTCTTTTTCCAAGAGTTTGAATGTAAAATACGCCCCTAAAAAAAGGCCAAGAAGTGTGAAAACAAGAGGAAGTGTGGCAATAAGAGGAAGAGAAATTGAATTTGATAAACTGGCACTTATAACAACAGCTGCACTTATAAGCATACTAAAAAAGGCAAAATCACCAAGACCAATATTTATCAAAGGAGTACTATAAACTGGAAGAGCAGGTAATAATGGTACTTTCTCGTATTCAATTTCTCCTTCATTTAATAATTCTATATTTTTTTCAAATTCTTCAGCTGTTTTCCTACCATGCTCAATAATTCCCTTAAGAGGACCACGAAACACAGCGAATATATCATAAATAGATAACCCTATCAATATAAGAAGTGTTGTTAGTAATCCAAGGTGAACTGCTAGCATTGAACCTATCATAGCCCCAAAAAATACCATCATTACATTCTTTACCCAAATTTTATCAAATGTTTGAATTCCAAAGGAGATAGTACCTAATAATCCGAGTCCTGCTCCGAAAAAATATAACAGGATATGAAAGACATAAAGATTCAGTGAACCAATTGTCACAGACCATGAGAAAAAACTATCAATTCTTTGCTGGATAAATAATGGAAAAAAATCCCAAAGTAGATTAATAACGTTAAATAGAACTACATCGCCATAGAAAATTCCTAACACAAACCAAGACAATCCCATTAATGCTGCAAAAAAGAATGCTAAAAATTGTACAAATCCTTTTTTTATAACAACTAAAACTACAACTCCACCGATAAATGCTAACATGACATAAAACACCATATTTAACAATGCTCCATAGGCAATACCACCTGGATCCGCAGGATTTTCAGGAATTGGTGATATATCTGGAGGAGTGAAATCTGGATCCGTTGCTTGAATCATTTCATAAAAATCAATTGTAAATATTGATAGAAGGATGGCAACCAAGATTACAAATATTATAGGTATAATAAATGCACGGAGTTTGGCTTGAGGGTCTACTGTATTTAATTCTGATTCACTACTTTCTGAATCTCTCATTTTTTCTCAGTAAACTTGGAGTTATAAAGTGAAAATAAAAATACTGGAGCGGAAAATGCATATTCAAATGACACTTCTTAAGAATCTGGGTGAACCTGAAATAATTCATCTCTTACAAGCCTACATTGACAGTTCTGGCATTGGAGGCATTGAGGATGCTTACCTATGCAATTATACTGACCCCCATCTTCTTGTAAACGTTGATACTATGTCGAAAAATTCCGATTTTTTACCACAACAGACATGGAATCAAATAGGAGCAAAATTAGTTGTTATCACATTTTCGGATCTTGGAGCAAAAGGTGCAGAGCCAAAACAATTTTTATCTTCCTTGGTATTAGAAAGTACAATGGAAGAAGCCGATCTCAGAGAATTAGTAGAATCAATTCAAAAAACTAGCCACAATTATAATGCAACCTATCTAGGAGGTGATTTAGGCTCTTCTTCGGAAGCAGTTCTAACAGGAGTCGGATTGGGATCCATTTCAGAAGGAAAAATATTATCAAGAGGTGACGCGCAAAAGGGAGACCTAGTTTGTGTGACTGGATATTTTGGGCTAACTTCGATCGGTTTTGATTATCTACTATCCCCGACATCTCGTAAGTTTGATAATGTCCCAGAAAATCTTCTCAATCGTGCTGTACAACTATTATATGAACCTCAACCCCGTATTTCTGAGGGAATCTTACTAAGTAAGCATGATTTAGCGACTGCTTCGATAGATAGTTCCGATGGACTCGCTATTTCGCTCCATTGGCTTTCTCAAGCTTCCAATCTAGGTATTGTTATTAATAATCTCCCAATAGATCCGGAATTGAATCAAATCATTGATTCACAAGAAATAATCAAAGAAGTAACTTTATTTGGTGGTGAAGAGTATGAGTTGGTCTTTACTATACCTCCCACTAAAAAAGAGGAGTTACAAGAATTATTTAGGAAATCTAAGCTCCAATTTCATGTCATTGGTGAATGCATTGCTTCTAAAGGAGTATTTATCTCAACGAACGATATTCTAATGCCTGTTCAAATGCGAGGTTGGGATACTTTTCGCAAAATGGTATGATGATAACCTAAAATGCGATGAAGTCTGAAAAAAAGATAAGATAAAATGCGCCGACCGGGATTTGAACCCAGGTCACCTGTGTGGCAGACAGGAGTCTTACCAGGCTGGACTATCGGCGCTAGACATAAATATTCCGTTGTAAAATCCGTTTTTTCTCTTTTTATTTAATTTTTTTAAGGTTCTCGGAACTTTATCTTAAGTAATAATAAAATTTACACCCACCTCAGGACACAAGTTCATTTCTTCAGGGACTTTTCTGAAGGTTTAAAATAGTCCACTTTAATACTCCCATTATTGTTGTTAATTCACGTCCTGTAACATAGCCACGTGAGATTATATTTGAAAATGATTGTATGGCAACATGTTGTTTCTCTGGGTGATATTTAGTGATTTTTATCAATTGGTCGAAATATTTAATTAATTGCTGACGTTCTTCATAAGAAGCTGCATGATGTTTTGTTTTAGTTTCAGAGCTATAATGAGGACCTTCGTGAAATTTTCGTGAGAAAAAATATAACAGTATTGCAATGGCGTGTGAAACGTTCATAACAGGATAGGCTTGATGTGTTGGGATAGAAACTATTAAATCACAAAGAGAGATCTCCCTATTAGTTAAACCATGTTGCTCTCTCCCGAAAACCACTGCAAGATTATTAAAATGGAGATCAGTTACTAAAAGCTCTTCTGGAGAAATTGCAACTCGTCTTAAATTATAATCACTTCCAACACGAGCTGTAGTTCCAATTATTAAGTCAAATTGCTTCCTTATTTCTTCTAAGCTAGAAACAAATAAAGCTCGATTAATTATCACTTCAGCACGACGAGCAACTATTTGAATCTCAGGATCAGCTAAACTCAATTGTGGGTTCACTAAGATGAGATTAGAAAAACCAAAGTTCATGATCAAGCGAGCTATGCTACCTAGATTTTGAGGTTTGGATGGTTCAACAATAACAACGGATAAATGGTTTTTATTAAATGGTTTCTCTCTCTCATCGGTATTGGCAGTATGATTCACATGTACCATATCCATCTAATATAATTTATTCTTTTAACAAACTATAAATTAGCATTATCAATTCTTTTTGAAGATTTCAAGCTCATTTGAAGCGTTTTGATAAGAAATATTCTTTTTAAAGACTATTAGCTCATAAATTGTTTAAAGCTATTCCTTAAAAAACATAAATTATGCAAATGATTGTGCTATACCTGTCCACATTACAGCTGTACTACACCTCTATAATGCGGGGGTAGCCAAGCTGGGTCAATGGCGGCATTTAATGGGCTAGACGACAGATTCAAGTGTCAATTGGCGCCGACCAGAGGCGCTGGACTTAAGATCGCGTTTCGATAAGAGATCCAGTCATATAGATGTTCGTGGGTTCAAAATTTAGAGAATCGTGCTTTCTCTGAAGGAAAATCCCATCCCCCGCACTTTTCTTAATGAATAAAGCTGTTAAAACCCATTTGTGATTTCTCCAATTAGGTAAGTAGAACCTGAATCTGTAATTCTAACTGTACAGAATTGACCTAAAGAAATTTCTTCATTAGAGACCACAACAGGTAAATAAGAAGAGTTTCTGCCAACAAATTGACTTGGCTTTTTTCCAAATTCATCAATTAACACTATCCCCTCCCATCCTAACCATTTAGATAATTGGTCTTTAGTAATCTTCTGAGTCAATTGAGCTAATTCTCTACTTCGATCTGCTTTGATGTTTGTGGGAATCTTATTCTGCATTTTTGAGGCCAAAGTTCCAATTCTATCTGTATATTTAGAAACATTCACAATTTCAGGCTTTATTTTTCGTAAAAGCTCTTTTGTTTCCTCAAAATCTTCAAAAGATTCTCCAGGAAAACCCACAATTATATCTGTAGCTAAAACTAATTCATCAATTTCTTGTTTCAATTTGTTTAATAGAGTTATATAATAGTCTAGAGTTTCCTTTCTCTTCATTGCACGTAGAACTGAATCAGAACCACTTTGAATTGGTAGATGAAGGAAAGAAAATACTTTATTATTGTTTAATTGGTTGATTAGTGGATTTAAAAATTTCTTAAGTGTGATGGGGGTCATCATTCCTAATCGTACAAAGAACTTACCTCTTAATGAAGTTATATTTTCAATTAATGAAGGTAGATATTGTTTAGGAGAAAAATCCCAGCCGTACACTCCTGTATCTTGAGATGTAAGCCATACTTCTTTGCAACCATTTTGTAACGCTGTTAAGATTTCTGATAATATTATTTCCTGAGATCTCGAACGGAGTTTTCCTTTGATAGCTTTTACAATGCAAAATGAACATTTTCCAAGACACCCCCGACTAATCTCGATCGTAGAAATTACAGGATTATAATAAAGTCGGTCATTTGTATATAATCGGGACCATTTGTGAGGATCAGCTATCTTGATCTTCTCGATAGGGTGATCTTGTAGAAGATCTACTATTTGATTGGCTACCTCTGGGTACAAAACTTTAGTGTTTGGTAAATTCTGCGAAATCCAATCTCGCATAACAACTGGTAAGCAGCCAGTAACTACAATTTCCTTGGTTTGAGATAGCCACAATAATTGACTTTTCATTCGATGTTCTGTGTTCTGTTTCACAACACATGTATTAACTACCACAACTTCAGCATCGTTTACTGATTCTGTGATTTGATAGCCATTTCTCTGTAAAATTCCCATTAATCCTTCTGCAATCGCACGATTGGCACTGCAACCATAGTTCAGCACTTTAATAGCTTTTTTCCTTGATTCTAATTGTACCATCGCTTTATTATCCAAACTGCGCTATTATGCGTAAGCTTTTTTTAGGGTTTGAGGAATCTTAACAAATGCTCAATTTAGAGTTGAGGTGCGAAAAATTCGAACTGTGACACTTTATGTTGATGAAAAAGACATCGATGCAATGGCAGAGTTAGTACGGAATGGAAAATATCCAAATCGCTCTGAATTTGTTCGTTCTGCTATTCGAGAGCTAATTGATAAACATCGAAGCTGATCTTCTTCTTCTTAAGCTCTACATTGAGATAATTATTGATTAAGAATTCTCTAAAATCCAGTTACTAAGAATAGGTATAATGCTTACAGTATTTAATCCTTCAATATCAGTTTTTATCGTATCTGTTGCTAAAATTAAAGAAGGATTAACCGTTAACATTTTATTAAAGTTTTCAGGAGAATGGACTGCATGAATATAAACAAAAATTATTTCTTTCGCTCCTTTTTCTTTCAAAATCTGCGCTGCACCGATCATTGTACCCCCGGAGCTAACTAAATCATCAATAATCAGAACAGATCGATCTTGAACTTCTACTTTTATTCCTACCAAATCCTGAATAATTTCACCTGTTTTAGGATCTCTTTGTTTCCTAATTGCTCCATAAAAAGGTGATCCAATGGCTTTAGCGGCTTCCTCCGCTAGTAAAAGTGCCCCTTCGTCAGGTGAAAAACAAATAACATCGTTTTTAAACAGTTTATATGATTTCAAAGCATTACCTAAAAGGGAAATTGCAGAGAAGTCTACAGCATTGGAATTAAGAAAAAAAGTATTAATTTTGGTTTTACCATAAATGTGTGAGTTAATTGTAACAAAATTATTAATTCCTGCTGACTCTAATGCAGAAGCTAGATATTTAATCGACACTGATTCGCCTTTTTGTGATTTCCGATCCTGTCTTGAATATAAATGATAAGGCATGAAACAGGATATTATGGCTGGGTTATACTGTTTGATATTATAAATTGTCCAAAGTAATGAAATCAGATATTGGTTTTTTGGTTGATTTAACCTAAGTTGCATAGCAACAACAACGTGGTTTTGAGTCAATTGGTTCTCATTAGAGAGTAATAAACGCGGGCAAATCTCTCCATCAGGAAAAATTTTCTCTTCGATTTCAATAAACGTGGAAGAAGGAACTCTTTCTGCGATTTCTCCTGCGAAATCACGTTTTCCCACAATAATGATGTTCAATTCTTGATGGACTTCCTTTGAATTTAGATGTCCTTACAAAGTTCATTAATTTAAAAAAATCTCTAGTATCATTAGTATATTCTTCTTCCTCGAAAAATGAATAGATAGAGCATAAACTACTTTTTCATTGGTGGCTAATTATATCAACATCTAATAATCCTTTGTGATGAGCAATTTGTCAGTAAAAAAAGCTAAAAGACCTATAAAAAATACTAAAGGATGGCTTTCTGGAAATGTAGTTTTATTAGGTCTCGTTTCTTTTTTCGCGGATGTCTCGGGAGAAATGATGACACCAGTTCTGCCCTTATTTATTGCAGCATTAGGTGGTTCAAGTCTTGTCATTGGATTTATAGGAGGTTTTGGTGATGCCGTGGCAAATATCATGAAAGTTTTCTCAGGTTATCTTGCAGATAAGACAGGTAAAAGACGTCGTCTGATTGCGATAGGTTATGGCATTCCTTTCTTTGCGAAGCTTGGGATAGGTTTTTCTAATGCTTGGCAACAAGTTTTGGTTCTAAAACCTACTGAACGCCTAGGGAAAGGAATCCGAGGAGCGCCTCGTGACTCTTTACTTGCTGATTCGGTTTCATTCGAATCAAGAGGAAAAGCTTTTGGTTTTCACCGCATGATGGACACTGCAGGGGCTATTCTGGGTTCTTTTTTGGCTTTAGGAATTGTTCTTATATTTTTTGACGCCTTAAATGATGAACTAGGCATTTTAAAACTAATAATTATTATTTCAGCTTTTATTTCCTTAGCTGCAGTTATTCCAATATTTTTCCTTTCTGATCCAGGGGAAGACAAATTAGAAGAGAAAATGTCTTCCAGCTTAATTCAAAACCTGAAAACACTGCCAAAAGTTTACTATAAGTTCTTATTAATTTCATTACTCTTTGGATTAGCAAATTTCACGGTTCTTCTCTTTATTTTTCACACAAAAATGGTTATTTTAGGAATAGATGCAAATTCATCTCCTTTACTTCAAGTCGCAATTCCTATTGGCCTTTTTATTTGGTTTAACATCATCTATACCATATTATCAACTCCCTTTGGGAGTTGGTCAGATAAATATGGTAGAAAAGTGATTTTTACAATTGGAATGCTATTATATATTATCACCTGTTT
>JBHLKC010000020.1:0-25821 GCA_048887065.1 Candidatus Hodarchaeota archaeon | reverse complement strand
TGGGGAAAAAATCAGTCGATAAATGGTGTTTTTCCCAGTTTTTGCATGAAATTATATCAACTTTTTAATTTTTTAGATGTTTTCTTTTTCGGTTTAAAATCTTTTAGAATCATTACATGAATATGTTAATAATTGTAATGGGCCGGCATTTTGAAGTTATTTAATAAAAAATATTTATTTTTATAAAAATATAGTTGATTTATACATATTTTACTATCTATTTATACGCGATTATTTTTTATTTTATCCGAAACTATTTGATTAGCGTTATCGTTACAAGGTCAAATTTTTAAGGATTACTAAGATATAATCAAAGACGATGATCACTAGTCGATTTCTTTCCAGTATGAGAATTAGAGCTTTGAAACGCGGAGTATGGTTCAAGGCTTTAGATAATTTAGAAAGGGGGATTATTACGCTAGCGTCTCGCGTTGTAATCAAGGTGGAGAGTGCAGTACTCGGGGCTGAGTTAGTGAAGATGCTGAGGAAGCTTAATGACGCGATGAAGAGTGGGTTTGATATGCGGATGGAAAAATATGGGTTTAGGCAGGCTTTGAAAATGGCTGGACAGGCCGTTGAGTGGGGATATGCTACGGCTGTGGATTGGTCCTCGGATTTAGGGTTCGTGAGATATCTGACGGTTTTGGATCTCAATTGGCCAACTGGGTTTGGAGTATAACTGAACATGCCGATACCGCGCGCGCGGAATGACCTCTAAAAAGGTGTGATCCTAGAAATGGTGGATGTATCGGTTGTGATTCCGTCGCTCAACGAAGCGGAGACTATAGGTACTTGTATTGAGAAGGTTAAGACTGTTTTCAATAAGTACGAGCTTGATGGAGAGATAATTGTTGCTGATAATTCAGATGATGATACTCCTAAGATCGCTCGTTCATTGGGTGCAGTTGTGGTCACTCCCGACAGAATGGGCTACGGGTATGCCTATCTTTACGGGTTCAAGCATGCAAAAGGGGAATACTTGGTAATCGGTGATGCTGACGATACCTACGATTTTATGGAAATACCAGCGATGTTGGAGCCCTTGATTAAGGGTGAGGCCGACTTCGTTATTGGAACTAGGCTTAATGGGAAGATAGAGACAGGCGCTATGCCCTGGCTTCATAGGCAGATTGGAAATCCATTACTTACATGGTTTTTGAACCAATCCTTTAAGACCAGTATCTCGGATGCTCACTGTGGTTTCAGGGCTATCAAAAGAGATGCCTTAGAGAAAATGCGTCTTAGGTCTCAAGGCATGGAGTTTGCCTCCGAGATGATAATCGAGGCCGCTAGAACCGGACTTAAAATTAGAGAGGTTCCAGTTAACTATTTTACGAGGAAGGGAGGGAAATCGAAGCTCTCCTCGTTTTCCGATGGGTGGAGACATCTAAGGTTTATGTTGCTTTATGCGCCCACATATCTCTTCGATTATCCCAGTATCCTCTTATTTTCTCTCGGAGTTTTCCTAATGGCTTCGGCGCTTCTAAACCTCAACATAGGTTTTATCCCAAGTACAAACTCTATGATCGCGGGAAGCCTGCTAACAATTGTTGGATATCAAGTGTTTTTCTTTGGGGCTTTTACAAAAATGATTCAGGGAAGAAGTTTATCAAAGTCCTTCACATTGGAGAGAGGTGCAACTATGGCCATCTTGATATTTCTAGTCGGGTTTGTTTGGACTGTTAAGCTCGTCTCCGAGTTCATAGGCAATAAGATAAATCCGCCAGTTGAACAAAGTATAGTTGGATTCAGTCTAATGATCTTGGGGCTGCAGACATTCTTCTCCTCATTCATGTTGAGTATTATATCTATAAGCAGAAAAAGGTAGGCGCGCGCGGATTTACTCTCGTATTTTACCAAAGGCTTATTATGAAAAAAACATATGGAACATATAGGTGGAAATAAATGATATGATAGAGGTAAGTATAATCATACCTACTAAAAACGGGGGAGTTAATTTAAAAGCATGCTTGGAGGCTGTATATAATCAAAATTATATTGGTGAGATCGAAATAATTATTGTAGATTCTGGTTCTATTGATGATACTTTATCTATTGCTAAACATTATACAGATCGAATAATCGAAATCAATCCTAAGGATTTCAGTCATGGATATTCAAGGAACTTAGGCGCTTCAATGTCACGGGGTGAATATTTAGTTTTTTGCAATCAGGATGTTATACCAGCAAATGCTTATTGGTTATCAAATTTGTTGGAGCCGCTTAAGGAAGAAAGTATAGCTGCTAGTTACTCTAGACAAATCCCACCACTAGGTACACAGTGCTTTGAGAAGATATTTTTGGAACGCCATTATACTTCTACGAATGTTATTCACACTTATGAAGGATTAAAAAAGAGAGGGCCACAAGAGGTAATATTGTTCTCAACCGTCTCTGGGGCTTTGAGGCGAATTATATGGAAAAAATTCCAATTCGATGAAAATATTGTTATGAGTGAGGACCAAGAGATAGCTTTCAGACTCTTGAAGTCTAAATGGCAGATTGCTTATCAAGCGGACTCAATTGTCTATCATAGTAACCGATATTCGTTTCTATCAGCTTTTAGACGATACTTTGATTCAGGTTGGAGCATGGCTTATTATCCAGAATATAGGATCTTGAGTCCTTCTAAGGGCGTATCTTACCTCAAATCTAGTTGTGTTGACCTTCTTTCAGACGAAAGATACTCATTGGTAGAAAGATTACGTAGCATGATGTATCTGTTTGCCAAGGTATTTGGTTTTGTCCTTGGTCAGACTGCTCCATATATGCCGATTGGCATTAGGGATAAAATTAGTTATACTCGAAGCCTATTACGTGATGTAATTCATTGAGAATCCTTCACATCTCACCTTTCTTCCATCCAAGCATTGGAGGAATCGAGACATTCTGTAAAGAATTGAGTATTAATACGGCACGGCTAGGGCATGAGGTGCATGTGATCACATTTACTAAAGCAGAACCTAATGATGAGAACTTGGACGAGATAGTTATACATAGACTCAAGCCCCTTCTGAGTTGGTTTAAGGCTAGGTTTTCCCCTAAAGTGCGGAACCTGATTAAAGAAATACATCCAGACATAATTCATATTCAAGCTCCAGCTCCAATAACTCAGGAATTTTCTTTTGTGAAAGGTTACAAGTATTTAGCCACATATCATAATGATCCTGTTCTGACAAATAGGCTAGACTACAAGCTTGTTGTTTGGTTATATAAACAATTTTTGTATCCAAGATTCTACAAAGAAGTGGATAGAGTAATTTGCCCTAGTACTTCAATTCAGCAAACATCAAATTTCCTAAAATCTATACCTATTGGAAAAAAAGGCGTCATACCAAACGGTGTAGATGTTTCTGTCTTTACTCCTACTAATGAAAATAAAGTATATTTAAGAAGAAAATTAGGTCTTACTTCGGAAAAAATCGGAATTTTTGTTGGAAGTATGGAGAAATGGCATGCATATAAGGGAATAAATGTACTTTTAACAGCATTGTCGAAGATCGACGAAGTAGATATTACTTTCATCTTTATTGGTGATGGTGAATTACGTCCAAGATACGAAGAGAAAGCACACAAACTTATTGAAATGAATGTGGTGACCTTTTTAGGGAAAGTTAATAACAAAACATTGATTGAGTGCTACCAAGCTTCAGATTTCTTCGTGTTACCTTCAATTGGAGTGGAGTGTGCCCCGATAGTTCTACTTGAGGCTATGGCTTGCGGACTTCCAATAATAACAACTAATATACCAGGCCCGTCAGACATAGTCAAGGAAGGGATTAATGGCCTTACGGTAAAACCAAATAAACCTGAAGAAATCTGTGAAGCTATTAAAAAACTAGTCACCGATGAAGATAAATTGAGAAGAATGTCTATTAATGCAAGGAAGTTTGCAGTTGAAAAATACGATTGGGAAAAGATAGTAGAAGCCTATATAAAAGAGTATAAGAACCTACTGAATGATAGGCTTTAGATTAGATTGAGGATTTGTATTCTTTACGATAAATCTGGATATATTGATGAGGGCATGAAATGTGTCGGTTATAATTTATCCAAAGAACTTTCTAGGACTAATGAGATATGTGAGATAGACCTAAATCGTTACACATCTCCAGTATTTTGGAATCAAATTAAGGGTTTTTCTCCCCATATTATCCATTTCGTGCCAGGAATAACTATTCAAAGTATATTTTTATTAAAAGTTTTAAGATCACTCTATAATGTAAAAACTACAATAACCGCTCTCGTTCCCAGATTAAGCCAGCCTGTCGGTTTTTATATGTTAAAAGCTTTTCAACCTGATAGGGTTTTTATTTTATCAACCAAGTTTGAAGATATATTTCGAGACTTAAATATTCCAACTAAGTTTTTGCCTATGGGAGTGGATCTAGAGCGCTTTAGGCCTGAAAGCAGCCAAGAACAGAAAATTTTTTATAAAACAGAATTAGGACTAGATGAAACGCGATTTACAGTTCTTCATATTGGGCATCTTCAAAGGGGCAGGAATTTAGAGATATTGTCTGATCTAATGAAATTAGGATACCAAGGAGTTCTAATAGCTACAACATCTACGAAGCCGAATCTAACTCTACAAACAAAACTTGAGAAAGAGGGAGTTGTTGTAATCAGAAAATATTTCGATAATATCGAATACATATACAAGTTAGCAGATTGCTACGTGTTTCCAACACTTGAGAATCGAAATGCTGTTAATATTCCTTTGTCAGTATTAGAGGCGATGGCATGTAATTTACCTGTAGTTAGCACTCGTTTTGGGGGTTTACCAAGAATGTTTAATGAAGGAAACGGATTATTATATGCAGATACTAAAGAAAAAATTTTAAAGTGTATAAAAAGTATTGAAAAAGGGGAAATTGGTAAAATCGCCACAAGAGAAAAGGTGAGTAAGTATAACTGGCATTATGTGGCTCGACTATTTGAGGAATATTTAAAAGAAGTACTGGAAAAATATTGACGTTTATTTGTTTTATTGGAATAGATGGTTCAGGTAAAACTACTTTATCTAAACAGATTGTGAAATCACTGACTGATAAAGGATTAAAAGTTAAATATACTTGGAGTAGATTTGAGCCGTGGATTTCAAAACCTTTTATTTTCTTAGCTAAAATCTTTTTTCTTAATAAAGACAATATGAACTTAAATTATAAACAATATTCTGCAACACGCAAAAATCTATTTAAAAATAATATTTTATATAGTTTATATTTAGTGTTAATTATTCCAGACGTAATAATTCAGAATATAATAAAAATCGGCATACCTATAATAATGGGGAGACATGTTGTTGCAGATAGATATATTTATGATACAGTAGTAGATATTGCCTTTGACAGAAAATTTGATATCAATAACACTATGAGATTGCTAAGAGTCCTCTCATACTTATTACCGAAGCCACAAATTATCTTTTTAGTTGATGTAGATGAAGAAATCGCGCTCAAACGTAAGAAGGACATTCCTTCATTAGATTATATTAAAGAAAGACGTACAATTTATAATGCGATAGGTAAAAAAATAAGAGCGATAAAACTAGATGGTAAAAAGAATTTATTAACACTCGAATCAGAAATCTCGAACCATCTAGAAAGTAGGTACAATTAAATGAATACGCAAACATTTAATTCGAAAAAAGCGTATGAAGATTTAATGAAAATATTGAAAATTATTGGATCACCATATGTTTCAAAGCAAGAATTGATTAGCATAGACGGTAAAGAAGTTGCTCGGTTGTACACATTAGCGAAAAATAACAAAATAGGGCTATTATTCTTAGAAAGCGTGAATAAGATTTTTCCAGAAATAAATCTGGGCCATGAACTCATACATCAGCGTTTATTACGAGAAGAACAATGGATAACTATTGAAAAATCTGTGGGTCTATTAAAACAGACAAAAAATGACTTCGTTGTAATAAAGACTCTTGCAGATTTTCCATATGTTGCTAGTGATGTTGATGTCTTAATTATGGGTAATGAAAAATTATATAGCAATGCAGTAGATGTGCTGCTTAAATCAGGATTTATACAAGTAGAACATGCTAAATTACAGAACTGCTTCCATGATTCAACAAGAGCTGTTCATGTTGCTATAGGGAAAAAAGATGTATATGATGTAGACCTCTACCAAGAAATGAGTGCAAGTTACCTAATATATTTAGACAAACGCATTTTTAATCATATGATAGAATGGAAAAGGATCAACTACGTTGATTTACCGATCTTAAAAACTGAAGCTGAATTGCTACTTATAATTATTCATTCCATATTTCCGGAACAACTTTATACACTTTATCATTTCTACATTATTCTTTATTTCTTAAATCGTATGAATTTGTATTCTTTAAAGGATTTTGTGGATTTATCTAAAGAGCAATATGCTCTATTCCCTGTTAGACTTGCTTTACAAATAACTGCAACCCTTCATTACGAGTCTTATGGTTTTGTACCAATGGTCATCCTAGATATTCTTGAAATGTTGAATGTGAGATATGAACCTGTTAATTCCTTATTTATTATGCCAAATAGATATACTATTAAAGACATCTTTCTTACTCTTGTGTTTAAATTGCGTGATAGACTTTTCAGAGAAAGTGTGAAGAAACAAGTAAGAGCTATATTTAATCTGAGTTATTTAGATTATGTTATTAAAGTAAGTGTAAATCGGAGAATTCGTGAAACCTATTAGATGATTTTTGGTCTAAATGAGATATACTTTACCTGAAGTATCAGCAATAGTCCTGAATTATAATTGTGCTAATGATACTATATCATGTGTAGAAAATCTACTAAAAACACGATATCAGAATTTATCGGTAATTGTGGTAGATAACGCATCTGAAACTGAAGATATATCCAAACTTGACACACTAAGACACAAGATACTAGAAATTATTTATAACAACACGAATTTAGGATACGCTGGTGGCAATAATATTGGTATAAATTATGCGATGAAGAACACTAATTCTGATTATATACTTATTATTAATCCCGATGTAATAGTAGATACAGAATTCTTAATTGAGCTAATAAGTATTATGGAGAAGTATTCTAAGGTTGGTATATCAGCTCCTATTCAGTGCTACTGGGATAAACCACAGGTAGTATATACAGTTGGTGGTCGCCTCTGGTGGTTTTTAGGGCAACATCAAATGCTTGGAAACGGATTGCCATTAAAATCTATTCCAAAGCAGCTCCTTAAAGTTGACTTTGTATCTGGAGCATGTATTTTGATTCGTCGACAACTGTTGGAAAAAAAGCTGCTCCCAGAGGAATATTTCCTCCAATGGGAAGACATTGATTACTGTACTTACACCAGAAGGTTGGGTTACAATATTGTTGTTGTGCCCACTAGCATCGTCTTGCACAAAATCGGTTTAACAGTTCAAGCAGGTAATAGGGTTTATGAGATGATTTATCGTGGTATCCGTAATCGATTCCGATTCTTTTTTAAATATATCGATAGCGTAATCCTACGGATAGCTTGGCTATTTATCTTCTCCTTCGTAACTTTCCCAATTTATCTAATGCATGCTATAATAATTAGAAAAGATTTACGACGTGCTAAAGCAGTATTACTCGGCTTTAAAGAAGGCTCAATTCAGACAATTACGGAATGTTTGCGCGAACGCAGTTCTTAAGAGATAATTAGGTTGACTTAATCTTAAATTATCTTAACCTAGATCGCAACATCGACTAATAAAACAGGTATTACGAGTAAAAATAACCCAGAAGCGAATTATCCGTGGGAGATATAAACTGATGTTATACATACTGTTTTTTCTTCATTGACAGAATTGAGCATATAATTATTAAGGTGACACTCACGAAACTTAATAATATTTTTGAAATAATTGCGCAAGATAATAAGCACTTATTCACGATAACCGCAATTATATCACTACTAATCCTTTGGACTAACTTCTTCATTAAGTCGTATCTCCTTAGCACGGTCATCGCACCTTTATACTTATTTATTAACATCGTGTTTTGTGGCAATATCTTTTTACGGCACGAGTCTAATAGATTAAAAACTTTTTATGGTTTCTTATTTTTTTTCTCCTTAGTCGTAATACTGGGATCCATTGCATATTGGGTTCGAGATTTTTCTGATATTTCGATCTTAATAGTTTTCTTTTTGTTAACAATTTCTTTAGCTTTTCTGAATAGACTTCAACGATCAAAGCTTAGCGAAGCTAATAAGTATGGCTTGGAGGACAAGTTAAAGTTGAACTTTGGATTATCCGACTTTTTATATATCATCTTTTTAGCTTTATGCTTCTGCCTTCTCTTTACCGCGAGGACTGGTGAATCAATATCCTCACCTTGGAGCGTCGTTCCAGGTTGGTTCTTTGTTTCTTTCTTTCTCGCAACAACTGTATTAATGTTTAAGATACTTCGCATGGAAACTAACTATATTTTGTTATTAACATACTTAATACTATTAATTCTCATCCCTGCATGTGGTTTCTTGATTGTTCTTCATCATCCCTATGCTACTCCCATGATGGCCTCTAATCTTGAATTTGATCGGTTACTCTTCATTAATGGGAGATTCGTATTATATCCCGAGGTTCCAGACGCAGCCCGGAGTCCATTAGGAAAACTATTGTTGAAGGTTGGTAGTCATGTGGGCAATGTTGCTTTAATAAAACTATTCCAATTCGACCCGAAGACCTTTGCTCTTTTCTTTGTACCGATCCTATTTACCGTAATAGTTGTGATTTGCACATTTGACATTTTAAGCTTCATAGCTCCTGATAAGAAACATCTCGCTTTGATAAGCAGTGCCTCACTCTTAGCATCCCAACACAATATCTTTTTATTTGTTCCTCCTGGAAATCCTGAAACTTTAGCGTTAGGACTGCTACTAGTAAACATTATGTTCTGGATTAGGTACTTGCAAGAAAAGAGCTCCAAGCTGACTTCCTTTGCAGCCTCCATAATTCTGTTGCTAGCCATACTTACTATCCATCAATACGTAGGAATATTTGCACTTTTCCTTGCGTTAGTAGTCCTAATTTTTTCTTCATTTAACAGACTTCGCAGCAGATTATTGAATCGAACTCTTGTTAAGCTTGTATTCGTTGGAAGTTTATTATTTATTTTTGTTTTTGGCTTCCCTTTTCTTCAATCTATTGTTAGCTTATTGGTTGCTCACACACCCGTTGGTTCCATCGACATAAAAGTATTTACGCTATCTAGGTTTTTTGAGACTGCTATCCCATCAATTTGGTTAACAATAAAACCTAGCATTTTTAAAACACTATTATTCACTTACATAAACAACTCAGTGTACTTAACATATGGGCTAATTATCCTAGGTACGTTCGCAGCATACAAATATAATATAAACAACCGCTGGTTAGCCCTAAATCTTTCCTTAATAGCATTATCTTTCCTGTATTTTAGCGTATTAGCAAACTTCAGGACGGTTTATTCGACGAGAATAGTTGAGCGCTATAGATTCTTTTACTATTTAAATTTTTTAGCATTTCCTTTAATGGGTGTTGGTATTTACTGGCTTTTCAATCATATAGCACGCTTTAAATTAGTTATTGTCTGCACAATCAGGGAGCGGATCAGAGTCATTCAGCTTAAATCAGTACACTTTCTGATTGTTGCGTTCGTTCTGAGCTTCATTTTGACATCCTCTATTTACGCAGGATACCCTCGAGAGGATAGTATGGGGCCGTATAATTATAAGAGACCCGCTTTCCCCTCCGACTATGATGTGCAAGCGCTAGAATTTATACATACGAAGGAAGCAGAAAGGCGGGATTTCTTTATCGTTGGAGATACTTTTACTTGCGCAGCGGGGTTGTTAAATCTTGGTTATCGAACGATTCCCTATGATTTCCATGATGTATTCTCATACGTTCCTATCTTCTCCTTCTTTGAAAGTACTCACACATGGGGGGAGAATAAACTTTTTTCGCTAGCGGTCTCACAACCCATAAAATATATTGTAGATGGAGTAAACTACACTAATGCCATTGCAAACAATACCTACATTATTTTAACCTCCCGTTTAGGTGAACAGAAGCTCAATCAGTTATTCTCTGAATATCGCTTTTATTTGGGAAACCCCATTTACACAATTGAAAATAAAATCTACGTATTTCAGTACGATAAAAATTATCGATAACAATTGCACTCACTAAGTCGTATAGGAATTGGTTTAAATGATTTTTATCCTCATCCTAGTGATTTGGGGCAGTCATCGGCCTTGCATCCGACGCACGCGGAAGTAGTCAAAGTCACCGAGAGTCCGTACGTGCGTGTGGTGGAGTTAATAGGAAATTAGCTTAGGCTTTGTGTATTTCGTCGGTAACAACGATGGTTAATGTCTAACCAAAATGCCTAAAAATCTAACGAATACAACTTTCTGCGTTAGAGATGAAATTTCCAAGGTTGAAAAAATGTTTAAAATAGGTACAGTAATATCACCTAGGTATGATCTTACAAGCATTTTTTTCTATGACTACCACCAAGTATTAAAAGACTTGAGTAAATTTTGTGACATATTTCTGGCTGGTAACATCTTAACAAAGCCAATTTACGCTGATAGACTATTATCTTTGAAGCCGCATTGGCTCTCGATATTTCTACACAATAGATACACGATTCCGCTCAGTAATTTATTCAGTATTTTTGGATATGTCCGAAAAGGACTTGAGATGATTTATGACAGATACATACTCAAAAATCTGGTGAGTTTCTTTAAGAAACAGAACTCAGACATATTATATCTTTTCCCCCGTTATCCCAATTCCTATCATCTTTGGCTTTCTGAGGAATTACCGGCCAAGATAGTTGTTGAATTTTGGGAAGATCAGATTGAGCACCTCTGTCAAGGCTTGGAAACCAGTAAAATTTCTAGAAAGTATTTGGAGCTAGAGAGAGTCAGAGGGTATAAATGGCTTAGACATACTTTACAAAAATCAGATTGTGTTATCGTTCCAACTGTGGTCCTCAAGCAGAGATTAATAAGCTTAGGTGGGAGGCCTGATAGAATTTTTATTGTGCCAGTTTGTCAACACCCCATTCTCCAACGAAATCCATCATATATCAGACAGAAGCACGATCTTAAAACTGAAAATGTACTTCTGTACGTAGGTTCGCTGGCAAGCTATCATGATCTAACAACAGTTTTCTTGGCTCTAAATAGAATGAAATCAGTAAACGTTGCGTTACTAATAGCTGGAGGAAAAGAAGGCATAGTAAATGAGTACAGAAAACTGCTAAGAAACACTGATGTTAGAGTCATTTATGTTGGTAGGCCGGACACTTTTGATCTTGAAAATTATATTTATGCTGCAGATATATGTCTTGGAATTTATACATCTGCTAATCCATCCGGCTTCTTCCCAGCATCTGTTATCAAGTATATGTTGGCGGGAAAACCAATTGTGGCAACAGATTTGCCTGAAATTCGAGAGATGTTCAAAGGGTTAAAAGCAGGTTTACTAATAAAACAAAATGATGTAAACGATTTAGCATCTGCCATTGATTTCTTACTGGAAAATAATCAAGAAGGCATTAAGATGGGAACTAACGCCAGAAAAATCGCAGAGAACAATTATCTCTGGAAGCATCACACTAATACATTAGTTAAAATATTTAACTCCTTGTAGTAAGTTTAATGCACACTAATGTTTTTACGTGCTCGCTTGCGTTGACTGTATGTTATAACTGAGTTCGCGCGCAGTGTAGTGGAGATTCTCAATCATACATGACTTTCAGTTACTTATCGCCGATCATGTCAAAATACAAGTATATATATCATGATGAATAATGATTAATATTCTTAAACAAGAAATTAACTGGAAGACAACGGCCTATGATGGAGAATTATTAAATAAAATAAATAAAATCCTGACTATGAATCTAAAAATAATCTGCCTAAACATTATCAAGACGTTTCCAAATGTGATCAGTATCTATTTAACACAGAGTTTTTCACGCGGTGAAGGATCTGTATTAGTTGAGAATGAAAATATCTCAGTTCTGAGCGACTATGATATCTTAGTCATTTCAGACGCGCCATTTTATCTTCTGCAATTAAGAAAAAAAGAATTCGAAAATAGTTTTTCTCCATGTGAGCTTAATAATATCGAACCAATGCCTGGACATCCCATCGTGGATTTAAAAGTGAGGAATGTTCAACAAATTATGAATTTACCTCCTTCACTATTTAAACACGAGTTAAAAACCGCTGTATGTGTTTATGGCTCAGAATTACTTAGGCCTTCACTAAAAATTAACCTCGAAAAAATACCAGCAACAGAAGGTCTAAGTTTGCTTTTTAATAGAATGCTAGGGGCACTAATTCCTTTTCATATAAACTTTCTCAATTCTGACTTAAACGAAATACAACATAGGCATTTAACCTTCGAAAGCGTGAAACTGGTATCTGGATGTCGCGATGCTCTCTTGATTCTAGATAAATTTTTTGGTCTTACAGAGAAAGAGAAGCAAGAGCATTTTCAATATATGTTAAATACAAAATATCGTCGGTTAAATAAAAAGTTCCCAGAGTTAATTGTTCTCAGCGAAAAAGCCTATTTATACCGTATTAAGCCGTATAGAGAATTGGAGAGAGAAGCATTAACCTTATGGTTTAGATCTCATCAAATAACCTCTGAAGTTCTTCAGTTATATTTTAGTAAATTATATAATATTAAGGGAAATAACTGGTTGGAAATTATTGATAAATTAATGATGAAAAATTATTATGATTATTATTATAGACTGTATTCCAAATTTTCTTCGTTCTTATTAAAAATAAAAAAACCCCAAGAAGTTGAAATTTCATTTGAATTAAACAGAATTCTTTTAGCATTAATTTTACTTCTTTTTTCTGTAGGAGAAAAAGGCATAAATAATCTACTGTTAAATAAAACTAAAAAAATAGTTGGTCTTAATAAATCCTATCAGCAGATTCGAGATGACGTAAAGGAACTTTGGACATTTTTAAAAGAATTAGTATGTTCTAACTATGTTACTCCTCTTACTCCACCGACTTCTTTGTCCACGAAACTCCAGACCTTAATTGCTAATATGATGTCACTCGGGTGATAGATTGGATAGGGTTATCTTGTCTGTATTAGTAGACAGCCTACGACATGACTTTATTACAAAGGAGAATACTCCATTTTTACATTCTCTAGCTGAAAATGGAGTGAGTGGTTCCCTAAAACCTCCCCCCTCTTTTTCTTTAAGTCCAACATGGTTCGCTGGATTATATCCAAACGAATCGGGAAAATGGGGCTACTATTATTCTCCGGAGACATCCCCACATAGAATTCTTAGACCTTTTCTCCCAGTTGCAGATAAAATAATGCTTACAAGAAGATTATATAATGTTTTTATCTGGAAGCTGTTTTATCCGTATCAAACTCCAGCCCTTTTCATCCCACTAAATCTTGCATGTTATTTTGAATCTAACGAGAAATTACCTCCGTGGGATCCAAATTTTCTCCCTCATACAACATTATTTGATATCTTACGTAAAAATGACTTAAAATGGTTGTTTATTGGGCCATCGTATACTGATGTAATACTTAAAAATTTTGCTAAAAAAATTTCCCAAGAAATATCATTTATTTTTCTTTTCTTTTCTGAACTTGATCATCTATGTCATTCAAAAGGTCCTACTTCTAAATCTACTAGAGAAACTCTTCATATCATAGACTCAGCATTACGGGCTATATATTATAAAGTAAAAAAAATATTTCATAAAGTTGATGTGTTGGTTTTTGGTGATCACGGATCAGTTGAGTGTAGGCATACAGTTGATATAGAGAAATTATTAAAAACTATAAGAATCAAACCATTAAAAGATTATTTATATTTTTTAGGAGGAACGTATGCCAAGTTTTGGTTTAATAGCGATTATTCGAGAGCAGTTATTGAAAAAACGCTAACTAAATCAAGACTCGGAAAAATATTGACAAATAATGAGTTAAAAGCATATAAATTAAATTTTAATCACACACGATATGGTGAATTAATTTGGTACGCTAATAAAGGAACCCTTATTTCGCCAAATTTTTTTAACGGCCCAATTATTCCTAAGGCTATGCACGGATATTTATCTCAGGTAAAAGATAATTGGTCAGCCTTTGTATTATCAAGCCATGACCTCAATGCTAAGGGGATAAAAATTCAGACCTCTCTCAATCTAGTAGATATCTTTCCAACATTGTTAGATTTATTAAATCTTGAAATGCCAGATAAAAACAGAGGAAAAAGCATCTTAAAAGAAAACAAAATTGAAGCTCAATTAGCATGTGGATAATGTAAAGTATTATGTTGCACACATGAAACCTCCCTTAAAGTCAAGTAAATCGAATGGGCATAATTAGAAATGCGTTTTCGTCATAGGTGGAAGCGTCTTCTTAAGATGCCATCTTGCCAGATACCTTTACAAGCGAGTGTAATACACCCCATATAAGATATATATTTCAATAACATCATATTAAAAGATAATTTAATATGATCGACGGCATCAAAATAAGAGACCTAATAAAGCATGTAGATGAGAGAGGGTTTTTTTCTGAACTCATGAGAGAAGATTGGAAAGATCTTCTTGAAACAGACAGTATGGTTCAATTCAATCTCTCCTATAGCTACCCACATATTGTGAGGGCTTGGCACAGACACTACCGCAATCAGGTCGACTACTTCATTTGTATTGAAGGCTCTATAAAGGTCTGCGCCTACGACGACCGGGAAGACTCGGAGACATACGGCGAAATCGACGAGATAGTCCTCAGCAGCGAGAGACTCAGGGTAGCGAGGATACCAGGCATCCTCTGGCACGGTTACAAAGCTCTAGGCACGCAACCAAGTAAACTCCTATACGGCGTGAACATGCTCTACGATTACGACGACCCTGACGAGGAGAGAAGACCATGGAATGATCCCTCAATCATACCCAAATCCATTAACGGCAGAACAAACGATCCTAGAGTAGGGAATCCGTGGGACTGGAATTACATCCCACATAAGTGAAACGAGCATGAAACTGCTGATCACAGGTGGATTAGGATTCATTGGGAGCAATTTTATCAAACAAATTCTCTCAAACTATCCAGACTATGATATTATCAACATTGATAAAATTGGGATGGGCGCAAACCCAGAAAACTTAAAAGATCTCGAAAATCGAAAGGGGTACCATTTCATAAAAGGCGACATCTCAGATCACAAAATCGTATCTAAAGTAATCGAGAAAGTTGACGCTGTAATTAACTTCGCAGCCGAAACCCATGTAGACAGAAGCATAGCCGATCCAAAGCCTTTTTTAGAAAGTAACATTATCGGCACCTTCAACCTATTGGAAGAAGGTAGAAGATTAAACAGATCGGTAAGACAAATCCAAGTATCGACAGATGAGACCTATGGAGACATTGAACAGGGCTCCTTTAAGGAGGAAGACAGGCTAAAACCATCAAACCCTTACTCAGCTTCGAAAGCCGCCGCAGACATGCTCTGCAAAGCATACCACAGAACCTATGGATCGGATATAATCGTAACTAGATGCACAAACAATTTCGGCCCATATCAATTTCCCGAGAAGCTTATACCCAAAACCATCATAAGAGCCCAAAAAAATCTCTCAATCCCAGTTTACGGGACAGGAGAAAACATAAGAGACTGGATCTATGTCCTAGACCATTGCGAAGCATTGTACCTCATACTCAGAAGAGGGAAGCCAGGAGAAATCTATAATATTTCATCGGGCAATGAACTCTCAACAATAAAAGTGGTCAAGAAGATCCTCGAAATACTAGGTAAACCAGAGAACTTGATAACTTTCGTGGAAGATCGACCCGGCCACGACCTCAGATACAGCCTAGACTCATCAAAGATCAGAAAAGAACTGGTATGGAAACCAAGACACACATTCGAATCCGCTTTAGAAAAAACCGTTGAATGGTATGTAAAAAATGAGAAATGGTGGAAACCTATAGCAACCAAGCAGATCCTTCACCCTATGCCTTGGAAAATGAGCTGAAATGAAAATCCTCATCACTGGGGGGAGCGGCCTACTCGGCTCGAAAATAGCAGCCATCGCCACGAGAAAAGGCCACGAGGTCTACTCAGGATACAAAGAGCACGAGGTTATTCATGGAGTGCCCATCGAACTAGACATCTGCAACAAGCAGCAAGTTATTAAAGCCTTCGACAGAATCAAACCTCAGGCGGTGGTCCATGCCGCAGCCTTGACAAACGTTGATAAATGCGAGGAGGACCAGAAGCTCGCCTGGAGAGTGAATGTAGAGGGAACAAGAAGCGTACTGGAATCATCTGAATCCCACAACGCCTTTTTTTTCTATGTTTCAACTGACTACGTTTTTTCAGGAGAAGAAGGTATGTACAAAGAGTTAGACAGACCAGATCCCATAAACTATTACGGATTGACGAAATACGAAGCGGAAAATGTAGTGAGAGATTCTCCCATTGAATGGTGTGTCGCAAGACCGAGCGTGATATATGGATCATTGCAAGCCGCTGGAAAGATAAACTTCGCCCTCTGGATACTAAACAACCTCAAACAAAGAAAACCCATAAAGATAATCACCAATCAATGGGTCTCACCCACATTGAATACGAATCTGGCTGAGATGATCCTTGAAGTAATAGAAAGGAGACTCATCGGATTATATCATCTTGCAGGGGCAACCACTCTCAACAGATATGAATTTGCATCCCTCATAATAGAAAAATTCCAGTATGATAAAAGCCTAATTAGCCCGGTGAAAACAGATGAGATGAAGTGGCTAGCAAAGAGACCTAGAAATACATCCCTCAATGTGGAGAAGGCGGTAAAAATTTTAAGAGTTAAACCCCTCAAAATCCACCAAGCCCTAAACAAATTAAAGAAAGAAATCGAAATTAACAGCTGAGTGAATTCAATGAAGGGCCTTCTCCTCGCCGGTGGACACGGGACTAGGCTTAGACCTCTAACGTTCACTGGTAACAAGCACATGCTGCCCATCGCCAACAAACCCATGCTATTATATGGGCTGGATCATCTCCGAAACGCAGGAATCAGAGAGATAGGCATAATCTTGGGACCAATCAAGGAGGGGGTCGAAGAGACCCTCGGTGACGGCTCCAAGTACGATGTAGAACTGACCTACATAGACCAACCCGACCCTAAAGGGCTGGCACACGCCGTACTAATCTCCAAGGATTTCCTAAAAGGAGAACCCTTCGTTATGTACTTAGGTGACAACCTCCTCAAGCAGGGTGTGAAACCCTTAGTTGAACTATACGAAGACGGATACGATTGTATCGTAGGAACCACCCAGGTGAAAAATCCAAGCAGTTATGGCATAATTGTCTTCAATGAAAACGGCGAAGTGGAATGCTTCGTGGAGAAACCTAAAGAGCCTGTCAGCGACTGGGCCCTCATCGGCATCTACGTCTTCAACGACAAGGTCTTCGACGCTGTAAAACAGATTAAACCATCTTGGAGAGGCGAACTTGAGATCACCGACACAATTCAGAACCTCCTAACCAAAGGAGCCAAGGTGAATGTCCAAAAAGTCGAGGGCTGGTGGAAGGACACTGGAAGACCCGAGGACCTCCTCGAGGCCAACCAACTCATCCTCCACGAGCTAAAGCCCCATAACCACGGGACCATCGAGGACACCGCTACAGTGACCAACCCCGTTAGTATAGGCCAAGGCACAGTCATCCACTGCCGTACAACGATAAGGGGGCCGGTCATCATCGGTGACCACTGCAAGATAGGCCCTAACACATATATTGGCCCTTATACCAGCATAGGAGACAACTCCACAATCCAAAACACAGAAATAGAGAACACAATCATCATGAAAGGCGCCCACATCGACTGCGGAAAACGTATCACCGACAGTCTCATCGGAAGAAACGTGGATATCCTCGGATACGAGCAAAACATCCCTAAAGGGCACAAACTCATTATAGGAGACATGTCAAAAGTTACCCTTTAACTATACAAACTAATAACCGACCTCACTGATCGCTGGTATTTTACATGCATCCTTTTGTGGAAATCCTTATAGTTATTTTATGTTGAAATATTAGGATTCAACTTGGATCATTTAGATAGAAAAGTACTTGTAACAGGTGGGGCAGGCTTCATTGGATCCTGCTTAGTAAAAACGCTTGTGAAATTTGGTAGCGAAGTAATCGTAGCTGACAACCTCTCTAGGGGGCGCAAAGAAAACTTAGCACTGGTCTTCAAAAATATAGAATTCCACCATATAGATCTGACTAATATGGATGAATGCCTCAAAGTTACCAAAGGAGTAGAAATTATTTTTCATCTCGCTGCATCTGTAGGGGGAATCCAGTTCATCACTAAGGATAATGTAGGAGGACTCACACCGAGCCTCCAGATGAACACAAACCTCCTCGAGGCTACTCGCATCAACGATGTCGAGAGATTCCAATTCACCAGCTCGGCATGCGTCTACAGAGGCCACGGAAAAGGACTCAATCGCTTTAAAGAAGAAGATGCTATCCCTGCAAACCCTCTAACTACCTATGGTTGGGCTAAAATACTAGGCGAGATTCAATGCAAGGCTTACCACCAGGACTATGGGCTTAAGTGCTCCTTACCAAGGATCTTCAACGCCTACGGCAAGAATGAAAATCTAGATCCTAGATGGTCCCACGTCATCCCTTCACTGATTCGGAAAACAATACTATACCCCAAAGAGGGGTTCACTATATTTGGGTGTGGAAAGCAAAAGAGAGCTTTCATCTATGTACAAGATTGTGTAGAAGGCCTTTTACTTAATATGAAAAAGATTATAGACGCTGAACCCATCAACTTAGGTGGTAAAGAATTAATTTCAATAAAAGAGCTTGCTAAGAAAATCGTGGTAATTTCAGGAAAGGAAATTAAAATTAAGTATGATCTATCTGGACCAATAGGTACAAACCAGTACTGTGCTGACACAACACGAATGAAGGAAATGTTAAACTGGGAACCAAAAACAACTCTAGAAGAAGGACTAAGAACAACATATGAATGGGCTCGGGGTGAACTTGATGCATAAAAGAAAAAGGGTTGATCACAGGCGGAGCTTCATTATTGGAAGCCACCTCGCCAACTCGCTCCTTGAACGAGGATCAGAATTTCTTGTGACCGATGAATTTTAAGCTCGCTCATACGAACATGCCTTTCTCATTCTTGTTAAGACTCTAAGGGCGTAAAGAACACCTCCAGCTACATAACGTGAAACGGAGTGCTTGACAAATTAATCTTTGAATAATGCATTCACTCTAATCACAGAAGATATAAAGTAACTATATGATCATATACTTGTTAACACCAAAACAAAAATATCCAATACTATGTTCATGTAATACTGAGACATATATAAAAGAGTTTGATAAAAAATTCATCCATTGATTATAAAAAGAAAAAATTAAGTCTATTATTTTTATCGTAAGAAAGGTAGGTTAAATATGAGATCAATTCTAATTTAACAAAAAATGAAATGTTCATATGGAGATAAAAAAAAATTACGATCATAATCTCAAAAAAAATATTTTATTAGGTATACTATGTACTTTAATTGTACACACAAATAAATATCAAATAATGTTTGCAAGAGAACGAAATAGATATACAATCATACTAAGTAAAATAAAGTAATTTATATATGACTTAAATTCATCTATACTCCTTTGATCATTCAACCAAATAAAACTATAAGCTGCATATAAACCAAAAGGAATGTTATATATCAATCTACTTTTTATCTTAGCATCATTAAGAAGAAAAAGCAATGAAGATACGATTAAAATATTTATAAGACATTTTTTTTGGGCAAATAGTCGTCTAAGAATAAATACCCCTAAAATAGATAAAATGAATATAATGACATTAGATTCAAGACCACAATATATTCTTCTGAAAACAAATATGGTGCTAGGCCAGAATCTAGAAACTTGAACTAAACTACCAATTGCTAAAGATGAAGCCGACACACCACCAGATCCATGAAAAACTATACTTTTCAAAAACTCTGAGAATCCTAAAGAGAATATATAAAATAGAATCATCTTAAACCTATTATATCCTTTATTCTCCTTTCGATCATCGTACAATATGAAAAAAGCCGTTAAAAAAATAATTGCAAAATACTGGTCAAAAGTCCAAGGATGGGTGAACACTATTAAAATTCCTATCAAAGAAGCAATTATGAGATAAAAATGACTTCCACGATGAAGAGCTCTGAATAAAAACCCCAATGAAAGAAATACAATAGTCAAGGCCAGCATGTTAGTTAAAAAAAATGAGAACATACCAACAGCTACCTGGATACCACAAACCGTGAAAAAGGAAGACCAGGAGGCGATCCAATTATCTAAAAATAACTCTTTTCCTAAAAAATAGATAGATATTGCTAACAAGGGATTCAGAATCACTGGCAGATATTTTACAGCCGAGACCACATCCAGCCCAAAAATCGCTTGAAAACCGAATATAACGAGGTGTATAAATGGTCTAGAACTACCCCAAACCTTAAACACCTGAGACAGATCCTGCTCAACTAGTCTCGCCTCCTCTACATAGTGATCAAAATCCACGCCCACACTGCGATTTCGAGGATTCACAGACGGTAAATAAGGATATAATGCAGCGATGATTCCCAAAACTATGGAAAAATAAAGAATATATTTTGCCTGTTTATGCTCCTTATTACCAACGACCCATCTTAGATTTTCAGTTTTTACCTTTCTTCCTCCCCTCCAATGTACAATCAGCTTCGGGACCCATAAAAACAGAAAAGGTATTGAAAGAAATGGAGCCAAATGGGCTAACAAATAGAAAAAGCCCATCTCAAGATTGGCATACCATCGAAATGGACTGGACAAGCCGATCGGTAAGAAGGCAACCCAATGTAACATCGCAAGGGCCTCGATTGAAGCAAGAAGGGCAAGAACGCACGCAAGATATCTACCTATTTTACGGTTCGCCCATAGGCCACCCACTACGGCTAACAAAGATCCTGTCGAGATTATTGCATTTAAATTTGTGAAGGGATAGAGGCACATCGCCACAACGGGAAATGGAAGAGCAATAAAACGTCTCTTCCATATAATCCAAAATGACCATATCAATAGTAAAAATAACAAATGCGGGACTAGGCTTAAGCCCAAATCAAACTGTCTTGTGGTCGTTGCTCCACGAATCATAGGGTAGTAGACAACTTCAAGCGCATCGAAAAGCTGTAACGCCCCTAAAACAGTTAACAAAGCGAGTAGCAGAGGAAGCGAGCAATCAACTGCAAGGGTGTGAAGATCCGGCTTCTTAATCTGGATTGATACTTTCAACGCCCCACCCTTCCCCTCCATCGGCGCGCACGAGATTAAAAATCAACGTTTAAACTATTAGAAATAAACGAATCGTTATATGAATTCATACACTCACGCGATCATGCAATTGTACCGCGTGGGTTCAATGTCAGCGAGTTCCATAATGGTACCATTTTAAAAGTCATAAAATGCTCAATGAAGATTTATCTAAGTTGCTAGAACCTCTAATGGTACCATTTTTATATTATTGAAATCCCATTGCTCATCGCGTTTTTGACGCGCACGACTATTGAACCATTGAGGAACATTTCTACAAAACAATAATTCTGCATGATAAATACCCATAATGGTACCATTTTAGAATGCTATCGTCTCGTACACAATGTTCCAGTATAAAATATCTGATAAAGCACATAAAATGGTACCATTATCTCTAGGTTATAGAAAAAAGCCTAACAAGCGTTTTTTTATAAATTGCGAGTCAAAAATTGATATCTCAGATATTTTCACTTTGAAATGGGAACTTTAAACGCATTCCAGTCGGAGTTATATTAATAGGCAGCAGTTCTTGCGTATCTTCATTCCAATATTTCTCGAACTTCCACCCAAGGCTAGTAAACTCGTTTATTGTCGACTTTTCCATGAATTCGATTAAGGTTCCATCGAAACCATGATTTACTGACATTAGATCGTATAATGCTTTTACTTCCCAACCCATGCCCCATAGTCTCAACACCAGTGTTTGATGAAATACACTTTTCTTTGCAGATAAGATATTATTTAACGATCTCTCATTATACTTATACAATTCTATGATATTTTCAAAAACATCTCCTAGAGTCTTTGATAATTCTAAATCAAACTCGTATTTTAAAGGCATAATATTATTTATATCATTTTAAAGGATCTTTATTGCATCGTCAGGCGATATAGCACCTAACAATCCCTGTAGGTTAAAAATTTTCTTCATAGAATCTGATGATAATGGTAGACCACTATCTTTTCCAGATCTTGCGCGCTTGTATTCCTCATTATCAGCAAGCATTTTTCTCTGTTTGCTTACTGTACCTTCCGAGACACCAGTCATTTCGGCGACCTCTTTGTTTGTATAGCCCTGACGTATATAATTTTGAATTTCGTCGTATTTTTTCTTCGTTAATCACGGCATTTTACATCCAATTAAAATCATGGTAAAAATGTCTTTTAAACATTTAAGAAGAAATTATAAAATGTGTTATTCAAGCGCTAACTATTCATATCTGAGCTGTTCTTAGGTTAGCTAATAACTACCTTTGTTTTAATACCCACCTATATCCACACACAGTATTACAATCCTTTATAGTATAAGCCAGGGGTTACCAATGATTAAAAATTAGAATGGAGAGCCTGAGCTTACTTCTCCTACATAACTGAAGATTAAAGCACATTTCGTGGAAAAAAAACGTAAGAAAAACACTCATAAAGTATTACCCATTTGGATATTATCTATTTTATTTATGAATAAAACCAAAAAAACCATCAAATAACATATGAGCGTTCAAATGAATGCTTACTAAAAATTCACTTAAAATTGACAGATAATTCACTTTAGAAGAAATCTTTTTATAATAATAAGAAGAAAACAAAAATTTAAAGCTCTTTATGATTGCATACGCTAAATATTAAATGCTCTATAAATTGCATATAAACGTATTAAACGCGCGCGCGGCAGGGTACACATACGATATAGATAATCCAATATAGAGAATGTTGATATAAAAAGCGTAATCATTAGGGGAATATAGATAACTTAGCAAGCTAAGTTAAACTGCATTCAAGAAGAATTCCACATAAAATAGCCCTTAGTGCACGAGTAAAACACATAATATAACATTATTCAGTAATAATATTTCGTCTCCATTTAAATCAATGTCAAAATTTATTTTGTACTCAATGAAGCCTAATAAAATGAATCGACATATTGTAGACACTAAATCAATGACACAAGATAACCAGAAAATTGAGTATCTTCTTACTTCAACGACGAAATACAGAATGTGTCAGTTAAAACAAGAACTCTTATGGAAAAAAGGTTAGTAATTTACGATAGACACGGAGAAAGCCTTTTTCCTACGTGATGATCGGAGGGACATGTAGTTCCTCATCGAATCATAGAGCAATTGAAATCGATTCTTCGATTGAACGGATTGAATTCGCGCCTTTTTTCTAGTTCTCCTCAGTTCATCGTTATTGGATAAACTCCGTCGGGCACATTCCTATACTCAAAGACGCTAGTGTCTGCTGGGCACTGGCCTGGGGCGTCGACTATGACAATCTCCTCTCCTACTTTCTCGTAGACGGCCCTGAAGTGGGTCTTCGACTTGGTGACTATGATGTCGAAGCTCTGGGTCTTGTATCCGAACTGGGTGATGGGGTCCTCGTCGATTAGGCTGGCCTTGTAGGTGGTGAACTGGAGCCAGACGCCGTCGGTGTCGATGATGGCCGTGGGCCCATGGTCTATCTCAAGGTTCCTCCTCATGGGCCCGGTTCCGATGTACTTTCCTTCTCCCGTCCAGAGTACCTTCCCCCTTAAATGTAGCTTTCCGCCGTCCCTCCAACCCGTGCTGGCGCCCACATCGAGCTCCACGGTGCTGCCGATGCCTGCCTCGATACAGGCACGAGCCGCTTCGGGATCATAGAATACGGGGTGAGCCACGTTCCTGGTACCTCGCCTCATCAACTCCCTTAGAACGAAGGTAGTATCGTTCGTACGGTCGGCATGGTCGAGGATTACAATTGGTTTGGTGGCGGTTTTCGCCCGTTCCAATGCCATTGAAACGCCGTCCTCCACGCTGAATAATGAAAACTTCTCTCTACCTGTGAGGGCCTTCCGTTTCTCCCAGGCCAACTTGCAGAGGTCGTCCACTATCTCCTGGGCCAGCTTTAGGTCGTTATCGGTTATGGCTATCATGGCCATCCCTAGCTGATGGACATCAGCCCAGGCGAAACCAAAAAGGGCGGTTACATCGACTACTCCAGGTTGCTTCTCCCAGTAGCGCACACGGTCTATAATGTCTTTCCCTGGGGACACTGTCGTGGCGCTATAGACCGAGGGTACGACGATACCAGGCTTCTTGAGGACGATGGTCGGCTTGATCTCCTCCCTCAGGGTGGCCAATATTGCCCTCGCTGCCCGTCGGCCAGTTTCCCCGGAGTCGATATGGGGACTGCAATGATAGCCGAAGATCGCATCGGCCTCTTCAAGAATTGCGGCGTCCTTGTTGGCGTGCAGGTCGAAGCTCACCATAATGGGAATGTCGTATCTCACAACCTCCCGTATCTCCCTCACGGCGTCGGTTTCCGGGTCCTGCCTGCTCTCCGCAGCCATGGCTCCGTGCATCCAGAGGAGGATGCCGTCCAGTTCGCTGGCGTTTTTAGCGAAGCCCCTTCTCATGTATTCAACGTATTGATCGTAGACCTCATCGGCAACGGTGGCTGTTGCCCCGCCAAAGGCCGCGCATATGGGGACCATCTCGACGCCCTCCCTCTCAAGTATGTCTATGAATCCCCCCATTGCGGAGTTGGTTCCCCTCCTCTTCTCCACAATATCCTTCCCATACAGGGCCACCCGCTCGAAGTCCTCCAATCTGGTGACCCCGGGCCAGAAGGTGATGGTCTCGTGCCCGAATCCTGCAAGCCCGATTTTCATTATGCTAGAGTCCCCTTACTCAATTCCGAGATCGTCGACATCAAAAGGATTCTCCATAGAGGTCGTGTCCCGGATCATTCTCAACGCTCTATTTGGCTCTTCTTCAAATAAAACTTGACTCCAACTAACCGCCTTTATGGTACTAGCGATTAAGTAATCTTATTTTATGTGTACTTTCTCTAAATGGAAATTTCTCCCAATCAATATTCGGGAAACGAGGCGTACGCAAATACTTAGAAAGACCAGAGACCACTGTCCAGGATATTTCTATGTTGACATTGCTGATTTAGTGGTAAAGGAGTTGAGCAGAAAGAGAGTCAAGGTATGGAGGTGAGTCCCTCCAGCGGTGAAAACAGCATCTCCTCTAATATGAGTCCACTTGTCGCTGGGATTATATTACCATAAACAACAATGGCATCGTTATGCTTAACTGATGATCACTAGAATGAAGCTGATTAACTTTAAGGAATTTAGCGAACATGTCCTTGAGTTCCGAAGAGGATTCAATATCATAAAAGGCTACTGCGAAGATGGCAGTTCCAGCCTTGTACGCGCCGTAGGATTCGGCCCCCTCGGACTCGTCCAGGCGAACGTGAACATCGAATCCTTTATTCGTAGCAATGAACTCGTGAAGCGAGCTGGATCAGGCTCTAAATCTACCGCATTTGAAGTCGTGTTTTATCTTCTTTCTTGTATTCAAGGTTTCGATGCCTTTTCGCAGTTCTCGTGCCCCCATCGTGACCGCAGATAGTCGATGGCGGCCACCGTGTCCTTGCC
>JBHLKC010000019.1:0-26295 GCA_048887065.1 Candidatus Hodarchaeota archaeon | reverse complement strand
GTTTATTGCTAGAGAAACTTTGGAACCGTTTTAAGTCGAAATTACCCCGTTTCTTAGTCTTTTTTATGTTCTTGGATACCCAATTTTCATTAAATATTCTTTTTCATACCGCTAATCATGGTACAACAGCACGATAAACAACAAACTCTTCAGCTGTGGGTGATTTTCGTTTAATTTTCAGCACATCTCCAATTTGGGCACCTAAAAGTTGTACAGCTGGATCTTCGGCCGATATTTTTGGTAATTGGTATCTGTAAATGGAATATTTTCTCTCTAATTCTCTTATCTCTTCTTCAGTTGCAAACTCATGTACAGGCACTAAATAATGTTTAAATAAATTAAAGAAAGGAAATTTAATCGAAAAAGTTTCAATGCCACTTGCTTTAGCTTCTCGTTTCGCATAATGGGTGTATTTATTTAATGCCAGAAGAATAGCATGGTTATATCCCTTCTCCTCAATTTCTTCCTTATAATCACGTAATTCTTGTACCCCCACAACTTCTTTTGTGGGAATTCGGACAATAATCGTTTCTTTATCAGCATTTTTTCCATAAATATCGTAATATTCTTCTTTTTCAACTTCAGATGTTATTTTAAAACCTCTTGTTGAAAGAATCGATTTTGCTCCATCGATAACTCGTTCTTTACGACCATTCACGTCTTGTGTTCTCCAAAATCAACACTATTTGCTTCTTCTGTCTCGTTTTTTTGTGTTTTTCTCCTTACCATCATAAGTCAGAAACAACTTGTTAAATCCACATATGAGATTTTGGGTTAATTTTCATTAGAATAGAAAAGAGAATCGTTATCACGATATTTCACTAATGTACAATACTCATTACATGTTAGACAATGAGTACAATGGTTTTCAAGGACTTTAATGACTCCTAGCTCGACTTTAAGAGCATCATTCCTACATTGATAAGTGCAAATCCCACAACCATCGCAATGCATTACTCGATACATGGTTGTAATCAAAGAAGGAACTTTTTCAGTTATTCTAGATTTTTTATCAGTTTTGATTATTATAGAGCCATCACGAAAAATATCAATTCGTCCATGATTATTCATCTGGATCGAAAGAATATCTAGTTCTTCATTATATTGGACTGGGCCGAGAATTGGTGCTAGTCTCCATATTCTCGATAAGTCTATCATTTGGTTTGCTGATATTAACGTTGAAAAACCACCTTGAACACAGGGAGATGGTGAATTGGTAATTCTAAATAATAACTCGCGATCCTTATGTTTATTAGATTTAGAAACACAATAACTAATATTCTCTTTTTTCATCAGATTAGTGATTTTCTGAGGCAGAAATTTCCAGCGCCATAATCCCCATGATAAGTATTGTTCAGGAAATCCATGTTGGGTCTGAATCTTAATTAATCTATCATTCAAAATGGTAATTAATGCCGGATGAGACTGTTTCATAATCTTAAAATCAGACAATGATGATGCAGGACATACCCAACATCCGATTCGAATAAATCCTAGTTCATATAATGGATTCAACAACTGCTTAAGGTTATGCTTCTGAATATAAAGAAAAATCTCAAAGGCAATCCAATTTCTTATTGGTGCAGCAGTAACCTGTTTGGGAATCCAAGGATTTTTCGAAACTCGTGATTCCTGAGCCCGTCCAAAAGACTCATACCTCCTTCTTCCAATATATGTTAATATTTCCTTTTTTTCTGGAAAGATCATTTCAAGCATTTCATTTATTGGAAATAATTTCGCTGATTTACAACACCAACGTGAATTCCTTGAGGGTGGACCAAAGTAATCAAATCGTTCCCAAAAATCCCATGATTTGTTTTCATGAATAATTATTGTTTTTTGATATTTATCACCAACTTTTCTAATGTTTTCTAAAGTTTCGGGGTATTCTAAACCTGTATCGGAAAAAATGATTTCATAAAATACATTAGATCGATCAACGAGATCAAGTGTGACTAAAGAATCCTTCCCTCCTGAATAGGCAACAACTTGTTTGGGATATTTTGAAGCTTCATGTTCAATGAAATCAATTGCTTCTCTCTCTAAGACTTCGAGAGATTGAATGTTCGCCCTTACAATCCGATTCCAATTTGTAACACTAGAATGAAGCGACCTTGAAGATATATTTTTTCGATATTTCGTCTTAACAGCAACCCCATAACCACTTTCTTTCATTTGCACTCCAGTCATTTTTGCAAGACCAACTGCTATCACTTCATTCTCACATACAACGATAACAGGATCGTCTATAGCGATGTTAGTGTCTGCAGATAAAATTCCTGGAGAAAGAACTGATGCTCCCTTAGTAATAGGGATTTTGGCACCATCATCAACAATGACATATCGATTGGATTGTGGATCCCATATTTCTTTTGCTAAAGGGAGTTTAGGGATTAATTCGTAATCTTTTTTAACAATATTAAATCGAAAGATACCGATAACTTCGCCTTGTATAATAATTTCATCCATTCGATCAATATAGGGCACTTTATTTAAAAGAATCACTTGATTCTCGATCAAATACTGAAACTTCTGTGCTGAAATCTCTCCAAATTGTGAAGCAACGGAAGATAACATTTCGATCCTATCCCCTTTAAAAGCTGGACGTGCATCTCCAGGAGGAGAAATTAGCACCTTTCTACCCTTATTTTTACATAAATCACAATGATTTCGTATTAATGGCACTTGGCAAGAATCACACCAACGTAGTCGTATTTTACCAAGATAAGGAATTCTCAATGTAAATTACCTATTGCCAAAATGCTCTGTAGTTTACGTGTAGGTAGGATAAGTGACAAATATATTCTTAGCGAATTGATGATTTTTAATAGTGAAAAACAATTAAGAAATTAAATGAAGAAAACCTGATAAAAAATTAAACGGTACTTGATAGTATGACATCTCCGTTTTGTGAGATATGTGGCACTCTGATAACTCCAAAAAGACCGAAAACAGGTCAAAAGAATATTTTTTGGTGCCCTAATTGCCGAATTGATATTGAAATTGAAGACACAACATTTTTTCAAGAACATGTGTCAATTCAACACACTCCGCAAGAACAGACTCGTATTCTAGAGAATGAACCACCACCTGTGCCAAAAATTTTCACTCAGACGTACGAACAAAGAAAGAAAAAACGATGTCAACATCCAAATGCTGTTTTTCAAGGATTCTATCAATTTTCGCGTGGTGATGAAGCCTCTCGAAAATATTGGTACTGTAGTGACTGTGGTCAAGTTTTCCGGTTTTCAGGTAGAATGGATATAAAATCAAAGCGGAGGATAATTTCAGAAAGAAAGAAAGAATAAAAAAAGAAAGGAAAAAACTGAAAAAAACCTCAAGTCTTCATTAGAAGACTTTTAGCTTCTTTCCTACTTCTTCAAATGCTCTGAGCCCTTCATCTAATTGTTCTTTAGTTAGAGCAGCATTAGCTTGAACACGAATTCGATCTAGTCCTCGTGGAACCATTGGAAATACAATTGGTAAAGCGAAAACTCCATAATCGGAATATAGGAGGGAAGAAGCCTCTTTTGCTATCATTGGGTCACCAAATATAATTGGAATTATTGCTGTAGTTGAAGCTTGAGTTATTTCATGACTGTAACCCATATCAATGATACTTTTTTTGAAATAGCTAATATTATCCCACAGTCTTTTTACAAGATCAGGTTCTTCTTTTTCAATAATATCTAATGCTTTAATTGAAGCTGCGGCTGTGGCTGGAGGGTGACTTGCTGATAGCAAATATGAACGAGTTTTGTTTCTACACCATGTTATTAATTCCTGTGATCCTACTATTGATCCTCCCATTGTACCAAAGGCTTTCGAGAATGTTCCCATTTCAATATGAACCTTACCCTGCAATCCATAATGATCTACAAGGCCTTTACCCGAGTAATTTCGACCAAGAACACCGTCTCCGTGAGCATCATCAACATAAATTATTGCATTACTATATGGTTCACAAATTTTGTAGATGTCACCAAGAGGTGCATGGTCTCCATCCATCGAAAATACTCCGTCAGTAATCACTAAAATTCTCCGTGGATCTCCTTTAGCAAGTTTATTGAGCTCTTCTTCAAGAGAAGCCATATCACAGTGTTCATAGACTGCTCTCTTGGCTTTAGTTGTTCGTACTCCATCAATAATTGATCCATGATTAAGACGATCGGATAAAATAATATCATCTGCTGTCGGAGCAAGCTGCTGTATAACTCCCTGATTAGCTGTGAAACCAGCAGAGGTAATAAAGGCAGCCTCTTGTTCTTTGAATTCAGCAAGTCTTATTTCCCACTGTTCATGTAAATCCATATTCCCTGCTATCGCCCGAACAGAACCAGAACCTACTCCATGAGTTTCTATAGCTTTTATCGCTGCTTCTTTCATTTTAGGATGGTTAGAGAGTCCAAGATAGTTATTTGAACATAACATGATAACTTCTTTCCCCTCTACTTTACACACTGTATCAGAGGGGCCTTCTAAAATACGATGTACCCATTCTCGTCCTGCATCACGTATCTCGTCCATTTCTGATTTTAGAAATTTAGTCGCATCAGCATTCATTTTCATTTCACCCTTTTTATACTCAGATTATTTTAATTGTGTTTTTGATATCCCTTCTGTAACTGTTGAAAAAAAGGCTCACATTAAATCGTCTCCCTATTAATCTATCTTTAAATATCAATCTATCTGTTTAGGGAGTATTTTGATAATCGAAATTGTTTGGAATTATTGATCTTACAAATATCTTTTTGTGATTTATCAAATCATTTATCGATCTGTGCACCTAGACCTTCTATTAATAATTTCACAATAGCAAAACCTGTAATATTCAAGGGATCGTAAGAGGGATTATACTCTACTATGTCCCAACTGATTCTTTGTTTCTTATTAATAACCTTTAAAATACCTATAAGTAGCCATATTAATTGTCGTGACGATAATCCTCCAGCAACAGGATTTCCCACCCCAGGAGCGAATGATGGGTCTAATACATCTAAATCCAGAGAGATATGGATATTTTTATGTTTTTTTACTAGATTCTGAGCCAAATTAAAACCAAATTGATGTAAATCCTTCTGTTGTAGAAGTTCATTTATCGAAATACCTTTGATATTGGAAGCTCTCCCATAAAGTAATTGTTCTTTGGAGAAATCACGATATCCTAAAACAGTAGCGCCTTGAAATCCATTCATTTCCGATAGTCTTCTAAGTGTACACGCGTGGGAAAAAACTGATTCTTTCATACTATCATATAAATCTAAGTGCGCATCAATATAAATAGGATAGAATTGGTTCTTAGCTTCTTCAAAGGCTTGACCAATACCTATTGTAACACTATGATCCCCACCAATAATTAGAAACGGTTGATCGTTTTGAAGTAAATCAAAAATGCCCATAGAGACCAATTTTAAGCTCTTCTTAAGATCAGTAGGAATGATTCCAACATTCCCCCAATCTTGAATTCTGTAATAATCTTTTAAATCACAACCTGCTTCTGTTGTGCATTCATAATTTTCTGAATGCAAAAGTTGGCGTAAATGATCTGGACCTTTCCTAGCCCCAGTTCTATAGGTCGAAGAAATATCTAAGGGAACACCTAAAAAATTATAATTCGGTTTTTTGTCTCCCCAGTCGCGCTTAATAACTCCACATAACATTTCCTTCTCGTAACAAACAAATTCTAGGTTTTTCAAAGCAGGTTTCGATCCTCTAGGTTTTTTATAGGTAAAGTCTCAATTTTTTAAAGTTTCTTTTCTGTATAAAGGTTTTTCAAACTTCCTAAAAACAGCAGAAACTAAGACCGAATAAAAGTTACTGAAGGTAAATAGAAAAAAAATGCAAAGCACAAACATTAGTGAGAATTTTGACTCATTGCTTCTTTCAAGAGCTGATGGTAAGCTCTATTTTGATGGATTAGATTTAGAAGAACTTCTAAGAAAGATTGGAACACCCTCATTTATTTTTTCTGAAAACCAGCTTCTCCAGCAGTATGAAACACTTGAAAAAACCTTTAGATCAGAACTTTCTAATCATTTCGAAGTGGCTTATTCAATAAAGGCCAACCCATTACACGAAATAGTTAAAATATTAATTGATAAAGAAATTTTGTTTGAGGTAACCTCAATAGGAGAAATGAAACTCATTCTTGAATTAGGAGGAAAACCAGATAAAATTGTTTATACAAACATTGTGAAGCCGATAGAAACCATCAACTTCGCTCTGAAGGTAGGTATCAGGTATTTTGCAATAGATTCCCAAAGCGACATGAAGCACATTGAAAATGCCTCAAAAAAATTAAATAGGGATGCAAAAGTTTTAATCAGACTTAATCCTCTCGTTGAATTAAATAAAACTATTTTTAGTTGCTCAGGGCGCTATAGTAAGATTGGGATTGAAATCCCTGAAACATTTGAACAAAATTCCCTTCTAATGTCTATCATTTCTTATTGTGAAAAGTCACCATGGCTTGATCTTGTTGGTATGCATATACACTTAGGGAGTCAAATAACTAATGTTGCTCTTTATCAGAAGGGATTTAGAAAGGTTTGTAATCTTATAACTCACCTGCTTGAAAGCAAGATGAATCTCGAAGTTCTAGATATTGGAGGTGGATTTCCTGTTTATTATGGAGGTGAAAAAGTTCCGCCAATAAGCTCATTCAGCCGAATTATAGGTTCGGAACTTAAACAACCCCTCAAAAATCTTCGTATAATTGCAGAATCTGGGAGATACTTAACCGCACCAGCCGGATTATTAGCTGTGACAGTTACCACCTTAAAAAAGGATCCACGAGGGACAAACATAGTTTGCTTAGATGGAAGCTTCTATAACACTCTTCCAGATATTATTACCGCAAATTGGAGCTATCCAATTGAAAAGGTATATCAAAGAGATTGTGATTCAGTCTTAGACTATAGCTTTGTAGGTTCTACAAATGATACTTTAGATCAATATTTACCACGAAACAATCCAAATAATAGAACTATATCATTTAGAAAATTAACTGAGGGTGATAAAGTCGTGTTTCTTCAAGCTGGTGCCTATTCTTTATCATTCAATTCAACATATTGTTTAGAAAGGAGGCCAACAGTATATTTTCACCGAAGCAAGTAATTTCTTAAACTAAATATAAATTGATTAATTGGAGATTGTACCGATTGACCTTTAAGAAAATGAAACAGGTAAGTATTCGACCAAATATGACGGTAGTAGAATTATTAACCTCTATGAAAGAGGGAGGATTTACTGGTCGAAAAGTTGCACTTGCCACAGAGCTATTGGAAGAAATGATTCGAGATACAGACTGTACAATTTTTTTAGGGGTTGCTGGAGCTTTAATTCCAGGAGGGATGCGCAATATTCTACGTGAAATGATTGAAAAAGAATTTGTAAATTGTATAGTTACTACTGGAGCTAATATTAGTCATGATCTACTCGAAACCTCTGGAGGATCTCATTATCATGGTTCGGAAAAGTTAGACGACACAAAACTAAAAGAAATAGAAATGAGTCGAATATTTAGCACTTTAATACCTTATGAATCATTTGTAAAATTCGAAACTTTAGTTCAAAAAGTGCTTGAGTCTCTTCCAACACAAAAAATGAGTACTCAAGAATTCATCTATGAGCTTGGTCGTCATATAGAGGATCCTCAATCAATAATAAGAACCGCGTTTCTGAAAAAGGTACCAATATTCTCTCCTTCATTTGCTGATAGTATGTTAGGAGTTCAATCTTGGCTCTTTTCCCAAACCTCCCCACTTATGATTGATGTGTTAAAAGATCATTCAGAGTTCACTAAAATAATTTATGAAACAGAACGGATGGGAGCATTATTTCTAGGAGGGGGGGTTCCCAAACACTTTATTATGAACGGATCTCAATTACATCATGGCCTTAGCTATGCTATTCAGATAACAATGGATCGACCAGAACATGGGGGTGTAAGCGGAGCATCCGTTAAGGAAGCAATATCTTGGGGAAAAGTGGCAGAAAAAGCTAAATGGATTGATATTATGGGAGATATCACACTAGTTTTGCCTTTAATAATCACTGGAGTCCTATCACAAATTTCTAAATAATGAGAAGATAATTCATGCTGCAAACTTGGCATATTGGTGTCGATGACACTGATTCTAAGAAAGGAATGTGTACAACTTACTTAGCCACACTTTTTATTGATTTTTTGCTAAAATATCCAATTAAATTTCTTGATTTTCCAAAATTAATTCGTCTTAATCCAAATATTCCATACAAAACCCGTGGGAATGGTGCTGTAGCACTTACATTTAGGAGCTCTGATGAATTTGAAGATGAAATTTGGAAAGGGCTAAGCGATCTTCTTAAGAATTATTCAGATGTAAATGATCCACAGACAGACCCAGGTGTGGTATTACTGAAAGGTGAAATCCCACTTTCAGTTAAAAAATTGTATCATCAGTGTTTGTATAAAGTTATTCCATTGAACAGGGTAAAAAAACTGTTAAGAGAACATCCCTCTGAGAAGAATTTCTTTATTAAAAGTGGGAGAGGACTTATTGGAGCCGCTGCTGCAATTGGAGCAAGTTTATCAAATGATTATACATTCGAATTCATTGCCTATCGTGACCCCAATCTAAAAAAAAATGAGCGACTTATAGATGTTCAATCTGTCATCGCTGCTGAGAAAAACAATCCATTATCCTTTAATAATTATGATTATGAGAATAACCAAATGATGATTGCTCCTCATGGACCCGACCCTGTATTTTGTGGCATTAGAGGAGAAACTTCTACTGAAGTTATCAAGATGTGGGAATCAATCAAGATATTAGAACCAGTTCAAACAACAATGGTTTTTCGTAGTAATCAACATACACAAGTACATTTCAGGAAAGAATTCTTGGGGCATGAAATTGAGCCCTACTTATCTGTAATTGTTAGAGGGGTGGTAAAAACCAAACCTAAGGATTATCCAGGGGGTCATGTTATCTTTAAGATCAATTCTGGGAATGTATCTGTTGATTGTGCTGCTTATGAACCCACAAAACGATTTCGAAAGGTTGTGAGAGAATTAATTGAAGGTGATGAGATTGTGGTATTTGGAGGAGTTCGGCCTGCCTCTAAAGCAACGCCTCTAACAATAAATCTTGAAGAATTCCAAGTTATTCAATTAAAAAATGTATCCAAAAGGATAATCCCTAAGTGTCCTTTATGTGGCGCTTCTCTCACTTCAGCAGGGAAAATACAAGGATTTAAATGTAAAAAATGTTCATATATCTCTTCAAAAAAAGACTATATCGAGATCCCCCTTAGTAGAAAGATTCGAGCAGGAGTTAGATATGTTATTCCTATTTGTGCTCAAAGACATTTGACAAAACCTGTTTCACGAGACTTAAACTTGCAGTTTCATATTCCTACCAGTTACAATTTTCAAGAAGCTTTTTACGATTTTTTGAAAAAGCGAGAACAATTAAACAATCATAGTCTCAATTGAAGTGATTTGGTATATCTGATCCAAATTGAACACACTAATGACAAACGAAGTATTAACTTTAATTTGGTCGTTCTGACGCTAAAAAGAACTTGAAGGTATTTAGGAGGATTTATCAGAAACAGAACACGTTAAAAGTGTTACACGAAAGAATGGTCTCAATATAGTAGCATATTGTGCTTAATAGTCACTACAGATAATAAAGTATGAAGATAGATTCGTTATAAAGGTTTTACAGCTTACCTTGAATAAAAAAAAACTATTCGAAAATCTCAAAGCTTCTATTTGAGTTCCATGATAAATAAAAGACAAATTGAAAAACGAATATCTTGTAAAGAATTGAATTTATAATAGGAAAATTCGATGTAAAATGCTCTCGAAGGAATAAGATATGTTCTTTCTCGAAGATGTGGGTAATTTAATGTTTAATCTAATAAATCTGCCAATGACAATTTTAGATACCTTTCCACCGAGTAAACCACCCTTATCATCACTATTCATTCTTCTAGTTGCTTTTTCGGTATCATTATTTTCAACAATTGTCTCAAGACTTATGATTGATGTCGATAAATTACGGAGACTTACCAGAGAAACAAAAAAATACAATAAATTGCGAATGCAAATGATGAAAACTGCAGATAGCAAGCTGAAACTCAAATATGAGAGAAATGCTGATCGAATGAGGAAAGTACAATCAGAACTTACAATGATGAACTTGAAACCATTATTAATTACTTTCATTCCCTTAATACTTGTTTTTGGAATAATGAATCAATTCTATAGTGTACCTACTAAAGAAGCTGTTACAATTGCACACAGCCTTCCTGCAATTATCCCTTTTTGGCTCCCAGAGAAAATTATCGATTTTCCATTACTTATGTTCGGTAGAAATACCTATCTCGAAGGTTGGGGAAGAGTTTTTGTACCATATTACCTTTGGTGGTATTTTGGAGGTAGCTTAGCTTTCAGTTCCATAATGCGGAAAATTTCAGGGTTACAACCAGATTAATTTAAATCTGGATCAGAAGGAGTCCACAGAGTATGACAAAAAACATTCAAAAGAAGAAAAGTCCTGGAGGAAGAATATTAATACATAAGAATAAGAAGAAAAAACCCAAATCACACTGTAAAATATGTGGCACAATACTAAGCACAAATCTTCGCAATAAAACACGAAGTGGAAAGAATATAGCCCGTCCTTATGGGGGAGAAATCTGCCATGCGTGTTTGAAAACTTCTATCAATGTTTTAAGCTTCTAAAATCAGTATTGTTAATTATTTGATATTTCATTCTTGATTTACATTTAGGATGTCAATAAATTGAGTTCACCCAGTAAAAAAAGAAGAAAAAAAATTTCTTGTAAGAAATGTGGTTTTGTAATAAATCCTGCAGAAAATCCTCCAGATAAAACTTGGCAACTTATTAGTCCAATGCCAGATAAGGAAGGTCGAGTTACCTTAACTATTATGGGATCATTTCGTTGTCCAGATTGTAACGCTTCTGTTCGTGCAGCATTGAAAAAAGTCAAAGGGGATGAGGAATTTGGAAAGTCTAAAAAGGAGTTACTAATTGAAGCAATAAATCTTATAGAAGGGCCAACACCTATTGAACAAATAGAAATAGCAGGTATTTCAGCTGGAGCGGTAAATAAAGCAATCCAAACCTTAATAAATCAAGGAAATCTAAAAGGACGAATTGAAAAGGGTATATTTTATCCCCAATAAATAGTAAACACATTGTGTTGTATCAAACGACCTAAATATTTTGTAATATCTTGATACAAAGAAAAAAGATCGATGAAAAAAATGATCTCTCGCTAAGATATTAAGGTTTCTTTTTTTATTAGCTCACGAGTTACAATTGTCGCGTAAGAACCCTTCGTTAACTGGAAAGAAATCTTAATGGTTCCATTATTATCTTTCATCTTATAATGTTTAAAGGAAGTAGGAAACATTTTAGCTCTTCGTAGAGACCCTTTTGTCCGGAAATCACGATGAGGGTGATAAAAACTTTTAAAATCTAATCTTTCTTTATTTAGAGTCTCCAATAACTTATTCCAGATTAATTCATCTACCTTTTCTTGATTACTTTGATATCCAGGCAGAGGAATCACAACATCTCTGTCTAATGGAGTTTCATCAAAAATTAGAAAACTAAGAACTTTATTAAATAGAAAAGATTGGTAAGCAGAGATTGCTAGACGAAGAAAAGGCTTTGGTAAACTTAAAATGATTCTATTTTCAGGATGATGTCTTTCTAATCCTCCCAATAAGGTTCTTTCAATAGAATAGGAATAAGGAAAATTTGATCTAAGATTACTGAAAGAACGACCTTCACGATATTGCTGACGCAATTGAGTAATGGAGTCATGTTCCAGAGGACTTGTTTCACCTAAATATAAATCGATTGCATCAGAATATTTTTCCTGCAAGAATAGCTTACCTATGAAATGAAGAATAGGACGATTTGAACCAAAACGCTGTGGCCCGTAAAAGTTCCATAATCCTTTCGACTCCAAATGATGTTTAAAATTCCTCCAGTTTCTTATATCCCACTCATTTTCAACATTGCGTATTATTATTTCAAAGCTGTTACCTAGTAGATCTCCCATTTTTATGGCAAATTTCTGCTTAACTGGATGATACAGTTTGATTTGCGGTAAATCGATCGCAGTAATTTTATCAATGTCACAATTCCAAATAGAAATTCGCTGATAAGTTTCAGCAAGAGCATCTTTCAAACCTGCATAACCAATATCTTCTTCTTTTATTCTTAACTTATTACATATTTTCTTAATGGCGCTAAATGTGTCCAATCCAGATTTCCAAAGGACACAATGAATATACATACCTCCCAAATCCTCACCAATCTCTGATCCATCATAAATAGGCCCATTTGAAATTATTTCTCGTACAATAAAATCTGTAGGCTGTAGTTTAATGACTCCGCCCATCCCTGGGATTTGTTTAGTAGCAAATCCTTCAATTCCAATAATGGATTCGATTGAAGAATCTTTTAACATGATCATTCAGAATAGTTTATTGTATTTTCCTTCATTTATTGCGTTAAAAATTTCTTTTGGATCCTCATTATCTATGGTTAAACCCACGGAAATAGCTGTTCCAATAACTTCTTTTACTGCTGAACGTAAATCAATTGCTAACATGGACTTCTGTTTCATTTGAGCAACTTTAATAATCTGATCAATTGTTAGATTTCCTACTTTCTCACTATTGGGAGTCCCACTTCCTTTTTCTAAACCTGCTTCGCTTAAAAGGAGCGAGGATGTTGGAGGGACACCAACTTTAATAGTAAAATTGCGTTGATCATCCACCTCAATTTTCACGGGAACCTTCATCCCCTTGAAATTCTGTGTTTTTTTATTTATTTCATCAATTACACGTTTTATGTTTACCCCTAGTGGCCCTAATGCAGGGCCTAATGGAGGACCTGGGGTTGCTTGTCCAGCATCAACTAATGCTTCGATAGTTTTAGCCATAATTTCACCCATTATGTATAAAATAAGTTTTTTATTCAAATTTTTAGCAGTAATTCAAGTATAGTCAGTTCTGGAGAGAAAAATTAAGCCTTTTTTTCACTTCTCCTAAAATTGTACCTCGCGATTTCTCAAAACACACAAAAAACCTTGCTAAAAATCCTCATATCAGTTTAAAAATAAAAATAAACCCTAGTCTGCTTGCTAGAAGGGAAAATTTTATGTCATTTTTACCAAATCAACTGGAAGAAGCAATATCTCAAGCTAAGGAAAAAAGCAATGAAAGGAAACAACGAAAATTCATCGAAACAGTTGAAATTTCAATAGGACTGCGAGATATTGACCTTAAGAATCCTTCAAATAGAATTAATTTTGAGACCCTAGTTCCAAATGATTTGGGAGGCAAATCCAGTGTTGCCGTCTTTGCTGAAGGTGATCTTGCCACTAGGTCAGAGGAATTTGGATTAAAAACGATTAGTCGTACAGAAATCGAACAATTAGCTAAGGAACCAAAAAATGCAAAAAAAATGGTAAACCAATATGCATTTTTCCTTGCTGAACCACCCTTAATGGCAGTTGTAGCCAGATTTCTTGGTAAAATCCTTGGACCAAGGGGAAAAATGCCAAAACCAATACCTCCCAAAGCTGAAATCGACAAATTTGTTGGGAGATATGACCGTACTGTCAATCTAAGGCTGAAATCGACTCCTGTCATCAATACGAAAATTGGAAAAGCAAATCAATCAAACAAAGCTTTGACAGAGAATGCTAATACTATTTTACAAGCATTGGCTACGAAACTCCCTAAAGGACCTTTACAAATCAAATCAGTCCATATAAAAACTACAATGGGACCGTCTGTGAAAGTTGAGAAGGCTTGAAATTAAAGGTGACGAAGAAATGGCTCGTTATAAACCATATTCTAAAAAAATTCGGCTGGGAAAGAAAAGTCAATCAAATTCGACAGTACCTACATGGGTAATTATGAAAAGTAACCGAAAGATAACAAACCATCCTAAAAGAAGGCGATGGCGATCTACAAAGATTAAACCATAAGGAAGTCACAAATAATGAGCGAAGATGCTGAATCCATAATCGAAGAAAGGATTTATACAATACCCTTTAGTAAAGTAGTTTATGGACGACGAATTCCACGCACTAAAAGAACTCCGCGGGCCATAAGACATTTAAGAGCTTTTATCAAACGTCATCTTAGATGTGACGATATAATCTTAGACCCAGAGGTAAATGAGTATATGTGGGCCCGTGGAATCCAGCATCCTCCAAGGAAAATCCGAATTCGAGCAGTAAAAACTGAAGAAGATATTGTAACCGTGTACCTTGGGTAACTCACAGTTTTCTAGAATTAGGGGACTGAACTACTCAGATTTTATTAGTTAGGGAACTTGAAAAATGGAAATTGAATTCGCAGATTTTCTTGGTAGTATTCACATTGGAGTATCAATGTTTTGTACAGAAAGTGTTGCCTTTCTACCTGTTAATACTCCTTCACATCTAAAGGATCTTATCCAAAAACTAATGCAAGTAGAGATAACCCTAGTTTCTGATAATATAATTGGCACGTTAGTGGTTGGAAATTCTTATGGTTGCGTTGTTTCAAATGTGATTACTGAGGAAGTGCTTAACCAAATAAAATCAGCAGGACTCAATATATATCAAGCACCAGAGTTTTTTGCATTTGGCAATGTAGTATTAGCAAATGATTTTGCTGGAATAATTTCTCCGATTATTCCTCCACAAATTCGAAAAGAGATCTCGGAAACTTTAAATGTTCCTTTAGAAACAAAAACTCTCGCACATTCAGATCTGGTTGGAAGTTTAGCTTATATCACTAATTATGGGGGATTATTCTCTCCTCTGGCAAGTGAAGAAGAAATTAATAATTTGAAAGATATTCTTCATTTGAATGAAGCTAGAGTAGGTAGTGTTAACAAAGGATCTGAATTTGTTGCTTCTGGAATAGTTGGAAACACAAAAGGCATTCTTGTGGGCCGTGAAACAACAGGTATCGAAATTATGGAAATAACAAGGTGTTTTTATCAGTAAAATAATAAAAATGCACAAATGAATAACAAATAAAAAAAAATAGACTATTAAAGTGAGATAAAAAATAATCAAAGAAGGTTTTTTATTTATGGAAAAAGACATATCAGTGAAAATTTTTCGAATTTCAGGTTCATTCAAACAAAAACGAGAAACTACATCTTTTTCAAAAGAGATTTGCGCTTTAACTGAAGAACAAGCAAAAGAAAAACTCTTTTCGGAATTTGGAAGCCGAAATCGTCTTAAACGGAGACAAATAAGAATTTCTTCCATTGATGAGATTTCTCCAAAAGAAATTACTGACCCTATTATACAGAAAATGATTACTACTGATTTTAAGATTTTATATGAGGATTGATTAATGGCAAACCCAACTATGACTGAAGAAGACATAAACCGTATAAGAGTTCTTCAAGCGGAAATCGATCAGCTACAAATTAACATTAATGCAATAGAACAGCAAACTGCATTAATTTCCAGCGCTATTAGCTCAATAAATGATGCTATTACAACTCAAAAAGTACTTAAAACTAAAAAACCTGGAGATGAAATCCTTGTTCCTATTGGGGGGAATAATTACATTCTTTGCTCAGTAAAAGAACCAAAAAAGACATTTATCTCTTTGGGATCTGGAATTTCACTTCTCACTGATCGTGAAAGCTCAGAAGAACGAAATATTAAACATACGGAAAATCTCGAGGATAGTATAAAGCAATTACACTCGCAATATACAAAATTTTCTCAAATACTTAACGAACGCAGACAGGAATTTTTCCAAATTGCTCAAAAGCTTCAATTAACTGAATAAATTTCCTAAAAAGAAGGAAGGGGAATTTAGTGATCTTCCTTTCCTAATATTGTATCAATTTGTGGAGGTTTCTACAAAAATATGTCTTCTTTAAAGAAAGGATTCAATCTATTTCTTAAGCAAATTTCTACTTATGAAATAAATGAGAAGAATATCAAGAAGGCTATCAGAGAATTTGAACTCTTATTAATTTCAAATGATGTTTCTCTAGAAGTAGCAAAACAAATTTCTATCAGACTTAAAACAGAATTGTTAGGGAAACGCGCAAAAAGATTCACAGACCTTTCAAAAATGATCCCTAATTACGCAAAACCTATTCTTCTTGAAATAATTTCTTCAGAAAGATCCCTCAATCTCGTTGATATTCTAGAAAATTATCGGAAGGAAGCAAGACTAGAAGAAGGTAAAAGGCCTGTTGTTATTCTATTTCTCGGTATAAATGGTACGGGTAAAACTACAACCATAGCCAAGCTCGCTTATCAATTAAAGAAAAAAAAATATCGGATTGTACTTGCAGCCAGTGATACGTTTAGATCTGGAGCACAAGAACAATTGAAAATTCATGCTGAAAAAGTCGGTGTGAAATTAATATCAGGTAAGTACGGTAGTGATTCTGCAGCTGTTGCCTTTGATGCTATTGCACATGCAAAAGCAAAATATGCAGATATTGTATTCATAGATACTTCAGGAAGAATGGCGGTCAATCGAGATCTTATGGAAGAAATGAAGAAGATTTATCGTGTTACATCACCAGATTATACTATTCTTGTTGTAGACGCGCTAGCAGGAAACGATGCGACCAGACAGGCAATAGATTTTAATAAAGAAATCCCATTAAATGGAGTAATTCTAGCAAAGATGGACGCTGACACTCGTGGAGGAGCTTTAATATCAGTAACATTTGCTACTGGTGGAGTACCAGTAATATATCTAGGAAAAGGACAAAGATACGAAGATATTGAAGTTTTTGACCCAAAAAAATTTGTAGAACGTTTCTTCAAATGAATGAATACTATAGCAAGAGAATCATTGTATAGAAAGTCTATAAATTCTTTCGTTAGAATCTAGAACTCAATTCTAGAGCTCAATTTTAGAATTCACTTTTAGAATCTCATTTTTCAATACTGAAGCTTGTTGATAAACCTTAACGAGAAGAATGTCGATAGTTTTTTCGGTGGTGTAACCTACATCTAATGATAGTGCCATTGCTTGGGCAATAGCAGCAGATAATAAATGAGGAATAGATTCCTCTGTGTAGTAAGCAACCTTTGGAAAAATTGCAAGATAAATTGCTTCTGAGTACGCTTGTTGTAAATCTGCAATAATTTTACCTTCATCTACTTCAAGAATACTACCATCAATTATTTCCCCGTTTTCTAAGATCGTATAAAGTTTCAAACCAACCTTAAAAGGTTGAATTCCAAGACGAGATAATACAGAGGCATGTGCTTCAGAGACAGTCTCACCTGCAGAGAGAACTTTCGTTGTCCTCATAATTCTGATTTTTCCTTTTTCAATACGGGTTTGAAGCCCAATAGATCCTAATTCACTAATTATAGGCCCTGGGTCAAGATTGGTAACTCCTTCGGGAACAAAAACATCAACAGGAGACACTTGACCTATTTTAGCTGGTGCGGGGACCTGATTTCGATTCAAAAACTTTTGAAGCTTGAAAGGATTAGCATTTGTGAATATCATTGCACAAGAGCCATTTATATGCGATATAATCTTTGCCAGATCTTTTTTATCAGTTTTTTGGGAGATTTCTTCAAAGGCAATCTTCTTTATAGTATTTTTAGCAACTTTAATTCTCGCCTCGACATCTCCTCCTGACCTTAATGAAGCTCGAATACCCTGAAGAGCTTTTGATGAAAGTCCCCCCAAATCTGCAAGACCTATAACTGAGCTCTGGTCTGCTAAATGAATAATCGCTTCAATATCTGATCTTTTTCTCGCAGACTTGCTTTCCGTTTGGATTGCCGAGGTTGTCATGACAGTCACCTTTGAATTAAATTTCTTCAAAACTTTGTTATAGCTAGATCTTTGAATTCAGACACTCCTGTTTTAAATATCTGACATTAGGGCTTTTTTTTTAGAGATTAATAAATTAGGCTGTAGAGCTAATTAAAGTGAAATAAAAGATTAATAGCCTAAAAAAGGTTAAATGATGAAATAATTCAACTTTAGAGGAAAAAAATTATTTCCAAACTTGAAGGTCTCTTAATTTTCAATTGAAGAAGAATTTATATCAACTAAGAGATTCATTCATTTAAATTTAAAGTTCTGAATCCTCTTCCTCAGATTCTTCTCCACTAGACTGAATAAGTTTAACGGAATCAGCATGTAAAACTATTGGGATAGTTACACTACTTGTCATTAAATCAACCGTAATTTCTTCTCGAGAATGGTAAATCGAAGAAATTTTAGCTTGGCTTCCTTTAAATGGACCGTCAATTATCTCAACTATATCATTTTTCTTCAATCCTTCGATAACAGGAGTCGGGATAAGATGTCCTTCTAATTCAGATATAGGAACACGACCTAATTGTTTTCCAACATAATGAGCGCTCTCAACTGCTTGATTTATGTCTATAATATCTCCTTCGATGAATAAATAACCCGAAATCTCTGTGACTAAGATTGTCCGTATGTCAAAGTTTAATAAATCTGCACGATTGGCAATTACTTCAGCAGCATTGAACTCTTGACCTTTTTTGACTTTATAACAATAAATGCCAACTTTTTCCAGCAATATTAACACAATCCAGAAAAAAGGAGTGGTAGTGAACTACTATTCTTATATAATTCTATGTAATAGGTTTTTGAAGAACTGCATAGATTACTATCCTGATTACAAAGGCTATAAGCCCGAGTATTCCCATTCCTGCTGCAGTAATCTTTATTACTAAAAATACCTCAGATCGGTCTGGTTTTTTAGCTAGCCTTAAAATCCTCATTGCTTTCCTATAGAAACTTGCTGTTCCTATTCTACTGCTCTCTATTGACATTATAACCACTTGATTAATGAGTACTATCTGTTAATATAAGTTGAGGTTTAATTGTAAGCGAAATCAACTCTTGAAGTAATAATTTGAATGCATAGGAAATTGCTATCTTATATATTCCTGTATCAACATTCCCACATATGCTGCAAAACGTTTGATCTTTCTTTCTATCCCAGGTGGCTATTATTCCACATTTTTCGCAAATAAAGATTTCTGTTTTATCGGATTCCTCTAAAAGTCGTTCTTTAAGTAACAATGCAGCTCCATGACCAATTAGACAATCGCGTTCCATCTCACCAAAGCGCAAACCACCTTCTCTGGCACGTCCCTCGGTAGGTTGTCGTGTTAGGATCTGAATTGGACCTCTAGCCCGTGCATGAATCTTATCTGCTACAAGATGATGCAGTTTCTGATAATATGTAGGACCAATAAAAATTCGCGCCGGAAGCTTTTGCCCAGTCATTCCGTCGTACATTACAGACTCGGCATAAGGATGAAAACCTAGTTGGCGAAGCCTAGTTGCGATATCTTCAGGATCTGGGGATTCAAATAACGTTGCATCGATCTGATTTCCCTCATAGCAAGCCACAATAGCACTCATACACTCAATTATTTGTCCTAATGTCATTCTACTAGGAATTGCATGCGGATTTATGATGAGATCAGGAACTATTCCTTCCTCAGTAAAAGGCATATCGCTCTGAGGTACAATGTGACCGATAATCCCCTTTTGGCCATGTCGTGAGGCAAACTTATCACCTAATTCGGGAATTCGTTGGTCTCTGACCTTAATCTTAACTAAAGTGCTTCCCTCCGATGTTTCAGTTAATATTACAGAATCTACTATCCCTTTTTCACCATGACGGATTGCAATGCTTGTTTCACGCCTTTGGGGTGTTGAGGACTCTAATGATTCTAATTCAATATATTCTTCTAGAAATCTTGGCCTTGAAGTACGGCCGACTAAAATGTCTCCACCTCCAACCTCGATTTCAGGTTCAATAATTCCATCAACTTCACTTAGATGCCTGTAAACTTCCTTTGCTCGATACCCACGAACTCCTTTTTGGGGGATCTCAAATCGATCTTCCTGCCCTCCAAGATATTTTTTCTCTTCTCCGACATAAGATCTGAAAAAATGACTACGTGCTAAACCCCTCTCAATGCTAGCACGATTTAATATTATAGCATCTTCAATATTATATCCTTGAAAACTCAAGATAGCAACAATAAAGTTTTGCCCAGCAGGACGATCATTGAACCCTATAACTTCCATTGCTTTACTTCCAACCAATGGAATTTGCGGTGCTTGTAGAATATGAGAACGTCTATCGGTTCTAAAATAAAAATTTGAAGTATATAATCCTAAAGCTTGCTTGGTCATTCCAGCTTCGTATGTATTTCGGGGAGATTGATTGTGCTCTGCATAAGGAATGATCGACGCACAGATACCTAAAATTGCAGAGGGAGAAATTTCCATGTGAGTATGTTCGTTTTGAATATCATCAAAAGTCATTGCAATGTATGAGTTTTCTTCCTCCTCTGCATCAAGAAATTCAATTACTCCTTCCTTAAGTAAGTCAGAGAACTTTATGTCTCCTTTCTTCAGTTTTTCAATATGATACTGAGTTAGACGTGGGCTAGTTACTTCCTCTGATCCATCCATTTTATTATCTAAGATGATTAAAGGTCTTCGAACTCGGCCCTCATCAGTATTTATCGAAATTACGCGATTTTCCTCAAAAAAAGCTAAATTTATTTCATGATCAAGCTTGGAATCCCTTCTAGCTTCACGAATTATGGTGAATGTTTCTTTAGGTTTACGTGTTGTAGCAATGAGATTACCATTTAAAAGGATATGAACCCCTTGGTGGTCAATTGATTCTGTTACTGGTATAACATCACAATTCTGAAATATATATTCAGAAACAGGTTCTTCTGGAGTTCCAATAGAAATATAAGCTTGCATTGCTAGATTCTTCACTAACCCACAATTAGGCCCTTCTGGGGTCTCGTTGGGGCAAATTTTCCCCCAATGAGTCGCATGTAAATCTCGAGCTTCGAAATGAGCTTGACTTCGTATTAAAGGACTAATCACACGGCGAAGGTGACTATATGTAGACATGTAATTAGTGCGATCCAATAATTGAGAAACTCCAGCTTTACCCCCAACCCAATTTCCTGTAGCCAGAGCATGTCTTACTCGTTCAGTTATGACATCTGCTCTCATGGCAACTCTTAAGTTTGGTAATTTTCCTCGTCTTGCCCCCTTCTCCAATTGATATTTAATATCACGGTATAGAGAATGAAATGCAACCCTAAATAGACTGGTTAACATTTCTCCTGCTAATTTAAGTCGTTTATTTGCGTAGTGATCCTTATCGTCTTGCTCAATTCGCCCTAAGTTAAGTTCAATTACTTTCAAGGCCATTTGTGCTAAGTAAAGAGCTTTTTGGCGCCTGAAGCTTTCATTCTTGCCAACATGGGGTAGTAAATAGTTATCTAATACTTGTTTTGCTCTTAGAATACGATACTGTCTTGTTTGACCAACTGCAACTCTTTTTCCAATGAAATCCAACGCTTCTTCTTGGTTTATTATTTCCGCTGCTTCACGCAAGGTGGGTAATAGCTCCTGAATGACTTCAGATTCATTTGTTACCAGATTAGCGATCTCACGATCAATAGTAACACCTAAAGCTTTAATAAGAACAGCTAAAGGTAAGGGACGGGGTACACTGAAGAAATTTACAAGTAATCGGCCATCTTTACGACGTTGAACTGAGACAAGAGAACGAAATCCTGCAACTGTGCTAAAAACTTTGGCTACTGCTGTAGTTGAAGAACCCTTACGTCCTTCATCAACTAATACTCGGTTAGAAACTAAATATTCTTGAGTGACAATTACTCTTTCTGATCCATTAATAATGAAATATCCACCAGGATCCTCGGGGTCTTCCCCTAGTCTGGTCAACTCATCTGAATTCATTTTATACAGTAAACAGTATTTTGATTTCAGCATAATCGGAAGTCGTCCAATATAAGCTGTAACAACTTCTTCCTCCTTTTCAATACCTGCATCTACATAAACTGGTCTCATTTTCAAATTTAACGGTGATGAGTATATTAGATTTCTAATTCGTGCTTCCATAGGGTATATTGTACGTTCAGACCCATCGGCTTCTCTTACTGAAGGTTCTCCAACCTCAATTCCTTCTAGTTTGACGTAGAATCCTTCAATATCAGGTTCAATTTTCGGTCGCTCATTGACGATTTCATTGAGCCTATTCTCAACGAATTCATTAAAAGAGTGAAGGTGTTGCCTTACTAATCCAAATTCATTATACATGGATTTAAGGACTTCCCATTTATCATTATTGGAAATTTGTTCCACGATAATGGCCCCTTAATATATTTTATATTATCTTATCATTAGAAAACTTTTATGAATACAAGATGGAAGGAAAACCATTTAGATGCGTTGAATGTGTGAAAGACACACTTTAAATACGGATCTTAATGTAGAAGTTATAGAGGGCAGCTTTTTGACTTCAGTCTAGGTTGACATCATCTGAACTCAATTTGCAGAGCATTTGAAACAATATTAGGCTGAATTTAAATTATCTTTTAATCTAGTTTCCCTTTTTTTAAATCATTATAACTTATTTTTTTAACTCTATAATATAACCTAATCATTTGTTTCAAAGGGATGGTACTTTAGAACATGTTTTACAGCCTTTAGGCTTGTTTGAATCCTATCTTGATCACTTATAACTCCACTACTTCTTATTTTAAATAAAGAGTCTATTAAAATACCCAAAGCAATATGAAAATCAAATGTAGCTCCTTCAGGATAATAGTCTTTCAATGAAATCCCGTTTTGTGCGATGGTAAAGTCATAACCTTTGCAAAGGAGCTCAAATTCAGACACGGTTTTGTCAATTGATTGTGAAAGGTAAAAGTCATTATAAGCAAATTTAGAGAAAAAAGTTCCAATGTCTTCTGCACGATCGACATTCCCGTCTCTATCTACAAAAGCAGGATCAATTAGATAAATTCTAGTTTTATCTATTTTTAGATCTCCACTATTTGAAGTTAATAAATCCTTCTCATGGAACATAATATTACCAGGATGGTAATCACCAAAGCAATTAGCACCCGCGTCACTCAACCCAATCCGTTTAAGTTCTGGCTTGAAAAGAGAGTAAAGCTCAATCTTATTTGCTGAATCGATTTGTAATCCTTCAACAACAGAAGAAATTAAATGTAAATAGCGATCCACAAAGACTTTCCTTTTAAAAATGCCATGAATATAAGGTAAAGCCATTCCAGCTAAAAATAATTTTTGTGGATCATCCAATTCACTATCAAAGAATTCAAGCGGTTCACTTAAACCCTCATAAATTAGAAGGGAGTTATCATGAGAAAAATATAACAGTTGAGGTGTTTGAACTTTCATATTATTTTGAAGCATGTTCCCTAACCAAACAGCTCCATTTCCCTCCTTTATTGCTGTTTCAGGATCAGTATGAAATTTAAATGCAAGATCAAGATTAAATTTTTGATTTCGCAGAGAATCAATGATAGTTATCGTCGCGAGCTGCAATTCTTTTCTTCTCCCCAAACGACGTCCTAACTCCAAATTTTCAATCTTTTCCACTGGAAAAAAGGCACCAGTTTGATCTCTCACTAAGTTTTCAATTTGTCTCAAGAAAAATCTTGAAAGAACACGAATTAGCTCCAATTTAAGTTGTTCTTCTGCAAGAATATCGCGATTCATAATCTAATTCTCTCAATGTCATTTTCAAGATTTTAAAATCTAATCATTCGAAGATTTTGATCAAGAGAAGTCAATCACTAAAATGAATAGGCGCCGATGAGATTTGATATCATAACTGAGCAAGGTCAGGTTTAAAAAGGGTTCCTTAAAAATCCTCTTCTTGGTGAAAGATGGTGGTAACCAGCTGGGATCATTTTGTTAATTCTTCCAACCGATCCACCTAGCAACAAACTACAATCTTTCCGAAAATCCATTAGATCCCCTTACTCGAATATATTGGTATTTTTTTTCCGCAATCTTTTCCATTATAATCTGAATAAATTTTCTTCCAATTTTTGCATGGATCAGATAGAGACTCGGATAAAGGATTTTTTTAATATGTTAATTGGAGGCTTGAATAATGGGATTCAAACCAAAAATTAAGGAAAAACGTTGGAAAGCTAGCAAAGAACGAGAGATAATTTCATATTGGGAAGAGGACGAGACTTTTAAGTTTAATAAAGAAACCGAAAAGCCCATCTTCATAATAGATACTCCACCACCCTATGTGTCAGGACGAGCTCATCTAGGTTTTGCTGTCCATTATGCTCAGATAGATATGATTGCGCGGTATTATCGAATGCTTGGTCACGAAGTACTCTTTCCTGCATGCGTTGATCGTAATGGTCTCCCAGTCGAAGTAAAGGTAGAACAGAAAATTGGAAAATCCATGCACGATATGGATCGTGAAGCATTCCTTAAAATTTGTAAAAAAGAACTTGATAAGGAGGAAAAAAATACAATACAGGTCATGAAATGGATGGGATTATCCTGTAACACATTCTACGGATCACCTGAAATATTTTATCGAACCGATTCACCCAAGTACCGCTTCAACACCCAGCGTACTTTTTGTGAGGCATGGTATGATGATTTGATCTTTAGAGCGACACGACCTAACAATTGGTGTCCTGATTGTGGTACAACAATTGCTGATGCTGAGATAGAATATCGTTATGATGAATCCTTACTTTATAACATAAAATTCAATATAAAAGACTCTGATGAAACAATAATAATTGCTACAACACGCCCAGAATTAATATCAACATGTGAACTGATAATTTTTCATCCATCGGATTCACGGTATTACCATTTGGAAGATGAATATGCTATAACGCCTCTTTTTGGGAAAGTTATTCCCATAAAGCCTCACAGAGAAGCGGATCCCGAATATGGCACAGGCATCATGATGATATGTGCATATGGTGATAAATCAGATGTAAATATTCTTCGTGAATTTGGAGTGATTCATCCAAAAACAGTTATTCAGACTGATGGACGATTAAATAATTTAGCAGGTAAATATCATGGATTAACAATAAAGGAAGCTCAAAAAGCAATTATAGGAGATCTTGAGAAAGAAGGCTCTTTATCTGATTCAATAAAAACTTCTCGCCAGGTTCCCATCTGTTGGAGATCCAAAACTCCCATTGAAATCATAGCTATGGATGAATATTATCTAAAGCAGATAGAAGTACTACCTGAACTCAAGAAAATGGCAGATAAGATGATATTCTATCCGCAATCTAGTAAGGTTATTCTTGATAATTGGGTCAATTCTTTAACCATGGATTGGGCAATTAGCAGGAGGAGGTATTATGGTACCAGTCTTCCTATTTGGTACTGTCCTAAATGTGATTTCCCCAATGTACCAAAAGAAAATGAGCTAAAACGGTATTTTGATGCTTGGAAAGAAAGAGCACCTATACCTACTTGCTTTCAGTGTGGAGGTTCACTTGAAGAAGCCATTGGAGAAGCGAGAACTTTCGATACGTGGTTCGATTCCTCTATATCGGAATTAGTAGCCTGTAACTATAATAATACTTTTTTTGATGACAAGGGAAAGAGTTTTTTCTCAAAGAATTTCCCCTGTTCCATTCGTCCTCAAGGAAAAGAAATAGTCAGAACTTGGCTCCACTATACAATTCTCAGGGCATATCATCTGTTCAAATCCCCAGCGTTCGAAAAAGTGTGGATTTCTGGTCTTGTAAGGGATCCTTATGGTGGAAAAATGTCTAAAAGCCTTGGGAATAGTGTTGATCCGTTACTGTTTTTACAACCTCCATTTTTATCAAAAGACACTCCAGAAATATTGAAACCTGATCGTGAAAGTTGGAGAACTATTGCAGAAAAAGAGACCAATTTAAAATTCAAAAGTAAACAGGATGATATTGATCTTTACTATGGAGCTGATAGTGTTAGATTAACATCATGTCTACAAGGAGGCCATGGATCTGACATCCGATTCTCCCTATTGAAACTGGATGGTAATTCTAAATTCATTACAAAATTATGGAATATATCGAGATTTATTTCTGCTTTTCCGATTGATGAAGCCCCAAGTTCGTTTTCACCAAGTGATCAATGGATTCTGTCAAGCTTAGATGCTTTAATATCCCGATGCAGAGAAGGTTATGAACAACTTGATTTTTCAATACCTGCAGAAAATATTTACAACTGGGTGAGGAACATATTTGCGTCACACTATATAGAGTTAGTAAAATCACGTGCATACAAGGCGGATCCACAAACCTCTGAAGATACAAAGAGTGCCCGATTTAGCTTACATTATGTTCTTCAAGCAATATTGAAACTCCTTGCCCCAATTACACCCTTTGTGACAGAAA
>JBHLKC010000018.1:0-27388 GCA_048887065.1 Candidatus Hodarchaeota archaeon | reverse complement strand
GGGATAGATTTGTACGTTTCACTAAACAAGCCTGAGGTGGTTCTGAATGATACTTCATACACGGAACTACTGTATAGCATCTCTGATAGTATTACTGATGTAATTGGATTGAAGACTTTCGAAACTCAAACGGATTTCACAAAATTTATTGCACTGAAAAACCCAGGTTATACAGATTTTAATCCTTTTACTGATACCCTTCCGATTGGGTTTGTAGAACTGCGATCTGAACAAATTCGAGGAAATGCTACAAGTGCAGATGATGAAAACTGGCGATATGATAGTTACCTTATGACTTTTCCCGATGATATAGGTACACCTTCTTCCTCCTCATCAGGATTTTTCGGAGGTTTTGGTGGCCAATCGGATGATGAAGAAGCAATGGAATTCTCCAAAAAATCATTCGACGCGTTTTTTAATTCCTCGTATACGATGGCTGCGTACAATGTATCGTTTTCTATTGAAATGTTGAATGATTTTGACTTTGAGGATATGGGAGAATTTTTTGATTCAAATTTAGAAGAAGTGGAGAAACTTAAAGATGAGAATGGAACAGTAATTAAAAATCCGATTGTGTTTACTGACTCTATGATGCTTCCTGTTGGGATGCAAATCTTTGTGCCAATGAATACGACCTACAATCCAGTAATTAATAGAACAGTAACCGTCTATCAGCCTTTCACAATCGGAGGGAAATTTGACCTGGAGAGGACTGTCGGTTTTGCTCTCTCAGGTGGTGGGATGACTAGTGGGGGTTTTGAAAATGAAGATAGTTCAAGCTTCTTAGGAAAAATTTACATTCCTGAACGTTTCTCCAAATATACAAATTTTTTCGGGGAAGCAGATGGTATTACATATATCTCTCGAAAACCTAATCAATTTGATACCTATCTTATTAAAACTGATTACGCTTTTGATGATCCTCGAATAGAAACTCTCGCCAAAGAAATTGAAAATTTCACTAATACCGAAGGTCTTGGATATCGAGTGTTAGCTGGAGACGACTTTTTAGTAGCAACAACAGTCTCGTTATATGCAGAGGTAGAAGCAAGTTTAGAAATGACAGTTCAAATGACATCTTTCCTGTCAATTTATGTTAATTTCGGACTGATAATCGGGGCCGTGGGAATGGCAGTGATAAGTATTAGAAATGTTTCTGAAAGAAAGCGAGAGATTGGCATGATGCGTGCAATAGGATTCCCTAGACTTCAGGTTATGTTAACTGCACTTTTAGAGTTATTAGTTTTAGGATTTATTGGATTATTTATTGGTGTGATAAATGGTCTTTTGATTAACATGGGATTTGCCAATATGATGGACGTACCTATGGTTATCCCTTGGGGAACACTTGGCGCCTATTTGTCTTTAATTACATTTATAGGCTTGCTTGCTGGTGCAATACCTGGACTGATCGCCTCAAGAATTCCTGCAGCAGAGGCTTTGAGATATGTTGGATAGTGGAGGCAATATTATGACCGAATCATTAGTAAAAGAACAAGAATTTACAGAAGAAGAACAACCAATTCTTCAGATTACAGATTTACATAAACGATACAACGAGGGAAAATCGAATGAAGTACATGCCCTCCGAGGGTTAGATCTCGAAGTGAAAAAGGGTGACATGATGGCTATCATGGGCCCTTCTGGATGTGGAAAAACGACTCTACTTAATATGATTGGACATTTAGATGTCCGATCAGGAGGAAAAATAATTATCAATAATATTGATACAGGTAGGCTTTCTGACAGTACGATGACTGCTTTTCGAAGAGATAATATCGGATTTATCTTTCAACTCTTTAATTTATTTCCATTCCTGACAGCTGTAGAGAATGTAGAAACCCCATTGCTGTTAAAAGGGATAAAATCTGGAATTGCGAGAGAACAAGCCAAAATGCTCTTACGAGACCTAGGTATGGGAGATAGATTATACCATTATCCTTTAGAGCTATCAGGAGGCCAACAACAAAGAGTTGCAATTGCTCGCGCTCTGATTAATCAACCTGCTATCATTCTAGGCGATGAACCTACAGGAGATTTAGATAGTGCTACAAGCGCGGTTATAATGGCACTCTTTCGACGGATAAATACTATGAATAAACAAACATTCGTTCTAGTCACACATAATAGGTGGATAGCTGAAAAATGTGATTACATCGTCTATATGACTGATGGAAAAATCTCTGATATTGAATATGGACCTTTCAAGGAGGACTAGACATGGTAAAAGTGTACACAGGAGCCCTAATTGATAAACCATTGCGATCCATTAACAGAAATTTACGGAAAAAAGTCACTACAGATTTGAGGAAATCTCTAAAGATCCGGCTTGACGCGGTAACTAGTCAGGAATTGAACACTTTCCTTTTAGCTTCGGGTCGAAATGGAAAAAGTGGATTTAATCGACAATTAATAGATAAGATCGAAAAAGGAGCCATTCGGAAAAGATTTACAGAATACTACAACAAGAATGAGACACGATTCAGAAATTACATGAAGAATAATCAGGAATTGTATGAAACCGCCCAAATTGTTAAAGATTTCATTCGAGAGATTGATTCCTCTCTTCCAAAAAAGTTCGATCAGCAATTAAAGAAAATAAATTCTGATTTACCAAATATTTTTTGTCAAGTTAGTATGAAGAGTCTCATCACCTTATGGGATATTGAAGAGGAGCAAGAATTTCGATTTAATCTATCAGGTTTTGATTTTCCTATTTTTTCAGGAAAAACTACTGAAACCCCAATCGATGTCGGAAGTTTAGTAGATAAACTGCTTATAGTTAATTTCTTTGAAACCTTTTTAAAATCGACTCTTCTTCGATTGGATGCAATGAATCACGTTCTAGAACAGCTAGAACAAGAAATTGACAAGCAACATTATAGAATTACTGATGAGAAACTACAGTCCAAATTAGAACTTTTTCTTCGTATTCTGGTAGCTAAACTAAGTGCATTACAAGAGTTAGAGAATCTAATCAGTCGTATCTTTAACTTGTTTGATATTCCTTACATGATCCTTACTCAATATCATTTTAAAAGTGATTTCTCAGATTTAAATACAGAAATCGCAAGAATCTGTGAGGATATTAAAGTAGGTAAAGACAAACTTCATGAAGTAGATAAGAGAATTGATCGTTGTCAATTATGCCTTCGAGATTATCTCGATGATGGTGTTAATGGAGTAATCACCGCTAATTCAGCTCAAGTATTTAAAGAAGCTTTAAAACCATTAGCTGAATTAAGTATCGACCTATTTATTGAAGCTGAACTGCTTAAGCTTTGGTCCGATTATTTTGGTTCAGATGTCCCTTATTTCAGTTTCAATGTTCAATTAGATGGCGATACTGCTGCTAGTGAAGCCATTGAAATTGAAGATGATGTAATTCTGGCGGTGAGAGGTTTGTACAAAAATTATAATCTCGGTCGTACTACTGTTTATGCTGTTCGAGGAGTGAATCTTGATATTAAAGCTGGCGAATTTGTAGCAATAGTAGGTAGTTCTGGTGCTGGTAAAACAACACTATTAAACTGTATGGCTAGTTTAGACTCTCCTGATCATGGTGCGGTATATTTTCGTGGTAAAAATCTTCATAAAATGAAAGATTCAGAAAAAGCTGAACTCCGATTGCATCAAATGGGCTTCATTTTTCAAAGCTATGCCCTGTTACCGCATTTTGATACCCGAGAAAATGTTACCCTCCCAGCGAACCTAGCTGGTGGATTAAGTAAAGATATTAAAACCCGGATTGAAAATCTTTTAGTAGGAGTAGGGATTAGCGAACAAGCAAAACAGTATCCAGCCCAATTAAGTGGTGGTCAGATGCAACGGGTTGCGATTGCACGCGCTCTCACCAATCAACCAGCAGTAATATTCGCTGACGAACCTACAGGTGATCTAGATTCAATCACTGGAATACAAGTAATGGAACTGTTGAAGAAATTCCATGAGGAAACAAATACAACTATCATTATCATCACACACGAGGAGAGTATTGCTGCTTACGCTGATAGGCAAATCTTAATGGAAGATGGAGTTATTACACAAAGAAAACAGATAATTGATACCACTGGACGTCCAATTTTAATGGAAAAAGTTTCGCCAGAGGAACCAGAGAAAGGTGTTGAGTTGAGTCCATTGGTTGAAGAGAGAGTTGCTACTATTGAAAAACAACTTGAGAGTATAGCGTTCCGTTTGAGTGAATTAACCCAGACATTGGAGAGTAGGAGCGTTGAAACACGTACAGGTGTAACTAAAGAGTTTAAACATCAATTTGATGAAATAAGGGCCAAATTGGAAGTTCTAGAGTTAGAAACAAATAAAAAAATTCTAGATCTTAGTGAAAAATTCAATAAGTTGAATATCAATTCGAGTAATTGGTCTTTCGCCATTAATGAACAAATGGAAACTTTTCGTTCTCAATATGTCAATGTCCTTGAAAAGCTCCGACAGTCATCGAAAATAGCTATCGCAAAAGAAAAAGATATTTCGCAGAAATATTCAGAATTAGTGGAACAATTAAAAGAAAAAGAGCGACTTGCTGTTGAAAAAGAAAATCTTAACCAAATCAGGCTTAGTTCGTTACAAGATGAGATAGAAAGGAAAGAGAAGGACTTAGAAATATATAAAACGCGTTTAAACGAGCTAAAAGCCGAAATTAAGGATAAATCACAAAGGTTTGATGAATCTGCTAAAATTAAAATGAAAACAGAGGCCTTAATAAACAATTACAGAAAATTGAAAGAAGCTTATGACGTCAAAAGCAATCAAGTTAAACAATTGCAGTCTCAACTCATAATAATGACTGAGGATGCAAGGAAAATCATTGGAAGGACTAAAGCAATAAAGGAATTCCTTGATGAAAGTGAGTCAGGTCGAATTCTAAATCAGCTTCTTACTCTGGATCAGGTAACTCTTGATGAATTAGCTAGGAAGACTGGGATTGCCACTTATTCTGTTCTACAAGTGATTCAACACCTTAGAGATTTAGGTGTCGTTCAGTATGATGAAACTTCACGCCAAGTGAAATTAGTAGACAAATAGTTTGCATAGGGCCAATCATAGCGAAAGATGTTATTACAACAAAGCGATAAAGAGTACTTATCATCAATTTTGTAATCCTTCTTTCTCTAAATTCTTTCTCTTTTTAACAGGTACACCTGAATATAATGAGTTATACCTTAGATAGTATAAAGGAAGCATTAATCGAATATGGGTCTAGAAAAATGAGTTTCGATGTACTAACCAGTCGTAATGACATTGCAGGGATGAATATTTCACGATTCATACATTTTAATCTCAAGAAAAGGCTAAAAATTATCGATCAAATATCTATCTATTCGGATGAAGAACTAGGAAATTTGATTTCTTCAAGTACAACTCTAGTATATCTTTCTCGCCATTCAGCTCAAAGTATGAGGCCTAGTTTTACTGTTCACCCTATAGGTAATTTCGGAATAGCTGAGTTTGGAGGAAAGAATAATACATTAGTGAAGTGCAATTCATCACTTATGAAGCAATTATTACTTAATACAAATGAACTTATAGATTCAGGAGAGTATAATACAATTTTTGATTATGAAATAAGTTTAGAAGTTACACATCATGGCCCATTCTCTCAGTTACCTGTAGTTTTTATAGAGGTAGGATCCTCTGAAGCTCAATGGAGAGATCTCGAAGCATGTCGATTAATTGCAGATGCAGTAAACAAAGTTGACTTTAATAAAAAAGATCAAAATAGTGATTGGGTTTCTGTGATCGGATTCGGAGGGAATCATTATGCCTCAAAATTTACTCGATATATGTTAGAGACTGAATTCGCTTTTGGCCACATTTGTGCGAAACATTCCATTCAGTGGTTAAATAGAAATTTGGTAGATCAGATGATTACGAATACTATTCCCAAGCCTAAAGTCGTCTTATTTGATAAAAAAAGCATGAAACGAAAGCAGCAGATTAAAACATGGTTATCTGACTTTGATTTGGAAGTCAAACAGGTTTGATTGATTAAATTTCGCTTCCATTGATAATTCTTGTTCTCGTTGATAGTATATCAAACACGTATGATAATCATATTAGATTTTCTGAGAATTTAATGAAAATTAAATTATCAAACCATTACATACCAAAGAATTAGGACACTTTTCCTTCTGTTTATATAATAACTCAATTTGGCTATTAGTCTCTGGACAATTAGTTCCTAAAACATTATGAATAAGATTAATAGCTTTTTCAGGAGAATAGCCATGTGATACTAGAAACAGTCCAATCATTGTACCTGTTCGGCCACAACCTGCAATACAGTAGGTTAAAACAGCTCCTCCTTTATCACTTGTTTCACAAACACTTTGAAGATAGTTTTTAATGGTAACTTTGTCTGGTATCCCAAAATCACGTATTGGAAGTCGCTTGAATTCAACACCATTCTTTCTTAACTGTTCTTTTAATTTATTGGGTATATCTCTTCTAGTGAGATTAATTACTAATTTCACATTAAATTTAGGAAGCAACAGTAATTCATGTGTAATCGGAAATGAGCTCCCTGCTAGTTTTCCTTCTATTACCCATTTAATGAACTTTAGTTTCTCATTTGGCGGAGACAAACTTTCACTTTCCAATAGAGCTAATCGTTTTTTGAATAGTTGGTTTTCTAAAATATTTAACCAACCAATGACCTAAAAGTAAACCAAGGATTAGCAGATTAAGTACCAATACACCTATCAGTAGAGGGCGTCCGCCTTCAGTTTGGTAAATAAATCCCACCACTGGACTGATAATAACTCCCATTAACGAAATTATCATTGCAAGGATCGCCATCACCTTCCCGGTATGTTCACGTGGAAGTTTACGGCCTACAGCACCCCATGCTATTGTTCGCCATACTGCATCGTTACCTGATTTGATTACAACAGCTACAAATGCTGTACTAGAAATGACTAGCCAAACTTCATTCCCTGGGAAGAGGCTAGTATCGATCCATGTGGGTATTGTAGGACTGAAAAATAACACTAGAACTGAAAAAGGTAAAAGAAAATACACTAAGAACATAACTTTTGCTTCATTTTCGCTACGATCGAGAAGTCGGCCTGCGAGAATACCTCCAATGACGCCAAGTATAGATGCTCCTATCATTGTATAATTAATCGCAGTATATCCCATTCCAACATCTTCATTCAAATAAAAATTTTGAGCAAAACGATAGTTTATGTCACTAGCTACGTCTAATAAGAAAACTATCAAGAATAATGGAATTGTAGCTAGAAGAACTTTGAAACCTAGGATATATTGCTCTATTAAATCGCGAGCAAAACTATTCTTAACTGTCACACTGACATCAATGGAAGGATAGGTTTTTTCTAGGAAGAAAATGCGAATGAAAAAGTCAATGAAACTGGAAACTGACGCTAAGAACCAAAAAATATTGAGTCCTGAAACAAAGCTGTCTTGGATCAAGAATCCAACGAAAAATAATCCAAAAATACTAAAAATTCCTCCTAATGTGAAAAGACTGGTTCCAGTGCCCATTTGTTCAGGAGGGAGAGATTCGAATAATATTGGGTCTATAGATGATTGACAGAATTGGCTAAAGCCAAATACAGTCCAGACAAAAAGAAGACCGTAGAAATTTGTTACAAAAGGGATGGAAAGTGTGGCAATTCCTATGAAGAATTTATTGAAAGTAGCCATGTATTTACGATGTGGGATGTGTTTATCGGCCCAATAACCTCCAATCATTGTAGCAAATAAGCCAAGCATCATTGCCCAGCTGTCAGCAAGTCCCAGCTCAAAATATGAAATTCCAACATCTCGAAAGAAAAGATTGAGATAAATCCATGCTGCGAGAAATAAACTCCCTGTATAATTTGTCAAAAGGATTACTACATAATTACGCGATTTAAAAACAATTTTCAGGCTGTCAATAAATCCTATTTTTTTCGATTTACTCCAAGCCTCATCTGTGTTATTAATTTCAGTCATAAACAGCGCTTCTTTACTTAAAATTATTGAATTAATGTCTTAAAGATTAAAATTTGGTATTTAGGCTTGAATTTTGGAATTATGAGCTAAATAAAAGAATTCGTTTTGCGGTAAAATATGCCCTAAAGATTGAATATCAAAGGAATTATTAAAAGAATTATTATATCCATTAAGTTGCCTGAAACCAAGTTTAACGAATTTATGATGATTATCTTTATAATAAACAAAAAATACTTAGCTGCGTGGTCTTATTTAGACCAAATTATGTTTCTTCATAAAAAAGGTTGTGGTGAGTTCAGATTGTCTAAGAACAAAAGAATTTCTAGTAAGGATTATATTTGTCCTACAAAAGAAGTAGATCCAGAAAATTTCTTAGAAAACGATGAAATATATAAATTATTAGATACTCAGAATTCATTTAAGTTTTCACAGTACTTTGATGTTAAGTTATTGGATTGTGTTCATTGTAATGCCTGTAAAACGTCAGAGGAGCGATGTCAATTAAACAAAAAATTTGTTGAAGATGATGGGAATAAAATTGAAGGTCTCGCTGAAATGATTGACAGTATTAGGAATTTTGGGACTCCTTATGGAACAGATCAAATGCGAATTAAAATTCCTGAAGGTATTCCCAAAGAAAGCAAGACACTCTATTATATGGGCTGTTTATCAACAATTCGAGTTCCTAGGTTTACTGAAGATTCTTTAACTTATTTATTGAATCAGAAAATCGATTTTAATATATTAGAAAAAGAAATATGCTGTGGTTATCCACTTTACGTTTCTGGTGCTTTACAAGAATTTGATGTGTGTAGAACTAAAAATGTAGAAATGCTCAAGAATTATGAGAAAATCATATGTTGTTGTCCTGCATGTTTTTTTGTATTCAAGACTCACTATCCCGAAGAAATAAGTGATAAAACAGTCTATATTAGTGATTATCTTAAACCAGCAAAGGCAAGAAAATCAGGTAAAATAGGAATTCAACATTTATGCCAACTTATAAATCGAGGATGCCCTGAAGTCACTGAATACATTGAAGACACTTTAAGACAATCTGGATATGAGGTTCAAGACATTCCCCACAAATGTTGTGGTGGCGGAATTGGATATATGCATCGTTTAGAATTGATTGATACTATTGGAATGGATAGAGTAAAAGATTTTCAAGATTGTGATTATTATACTACCTATTGCGTTTCGTGTTGGTGGATTCTTTATCGTTTTGGTAAGAAGCTAAAAATGAAACGCAAAATTAAAACACCATTTGAACTTCTAATGTGAATGAATAACTAAAACTACTTTTCAATAGGTTAAACCTATTAAATTTTAGCTATCGTGCGATTGAATCTATCCTGTATTCCAATCAAAGTCTATTTGATGGAGAAAAGCTTGAAACTCTAAATCTCTTCCTTCTGGATCTTTAGCGTAAAATTGGTAAATATTATATTTTTCTTTTTCTATTGGAGCAGTGATTGTATGAGTTTTTAATATCTCATAAATATCGTCCACTTCTTTCTTCGTTTGGTAGAAAAAAGTCATTAAACAGCCTCTACTTATCTCATCTCTTTGACAAAACCCAAATAAAAAATTATCGTGTTTTAAGATTGTACAGTTGTTTTGACTTATCCAAATTTTCGCATTAACTTTTGTCATATAAAAATCAAGGATTTTTCTTAAATTCTTAGTATTTTGAAATAAGATACCAGCCATAAACGGAAATTCCCCTTCAACGATTCATTCTTATAACCATTTTTATTGCACTGCTAAAAAGCTTTATAATAATGATTAACTTTTATTTTTTACAGGGAAACCATACCTCAATATGAAATGATAAATCCAATTTAACCTGTTACTAAGAAGCCCCTACCTTTTTTTCATTTATCTCCTTGGTTTCCCTTTCCTCCATCTTCTCTAAAAATTCTATTAAATAAGTTTCTATATTGGAAAAGAATTAAATTAACTTTTTATAAAAAGATTGAATGTAAACTGTTTCTAAATGAGAATTTCATCAATTCACTGAGCGGAAATAAATTATGAAATCATTATAAAGTCATGATAGTTAGAACTAAGGTTTTAAGATACATATTAGTACGCTATTTAGCAGAAAGAAGGGAGTTTCTGTAAATTATCTAAATTGCTTTCATTAAAGTAATACAGTTCAATTTGTTTATAACCGAATTACCAGTTTATACATTTATTGGGTTTTTTATATGAATAATACCTCGATTAGATTTTTGCACATTGCTGATACTCATTTCGGGGTTCATTATGCATTAAAACCCCGAAATCAATTAAGAAGAGCTTATGGTGATCTCTTTTTTCATAAGGCTGAAGAAGCTCTCGAAAAAGCTCTTTTAAAACATAAAGTAGATTTTGTATTACATCTTGGAGATTTTTTTAATCGAAGTAAACCCCCTGCTGAAGTTGTTGATCGCGCTGTAAGACCCTTTATGAATGCTGCAGCAGAATTAGACGTTCCAATTTTTATTCTTCCTGGCAATCACGAACGGGGAAAATTACCACTCGGCCTCTTATCTTACTATGATAATATTCACATATTTAAACAACCATCCTCATTTTTTTTCAAGAAAAATGGGATAAGTATTAAAATAACTGGATTTCCATACATAAGACATGAATCAAGATTAAAATTTAGAAAATTGGTAAAGCAAGCATGGAAAAACACCATTAGTTACAATAATCAACATCAATATTCGATTTTGATGGCACATCAGCTCATTGAAGGCTCACGTGTTGAACATTATACTTTTAAAAAAAATGGCCATAATGTAATTCCTTTTGATCAATTAATAATGGAAAAAGATTTCCCAGAATTCAATTATATTGCTTGTGGTCATGTTCATCGATTTCAATTCCTTTATAAGGACAGTTCATCAAATATTATATCAACTAATGAACATTTCTCGGTCACACAAGATCCCGAAAAAGAATCATGGAGATTTGATAGTTCTAACCCCAAAAAATCGCAAGAAAAAGGACCAGTTGTCTGTTACTCTGGTAGCCTTGAACGTGTTTCAATGGCTGAGAGAAATGAACCTAAAGGTTATATAATTGGTGATCTTAAATTCTCAAAGACCAAACGTCTTGCCTTATTTAATTTCCATAAGTTACCCTCTATACCAATGTATTTTTTAGTTTGGGATCTAAATCAGGCTTCAATGACTAAATGGATTAATCGAACACTAGAAACGCTTTATACTGTGGAAAATATTTCTTTTCAAATTCCTCTTAGAGCTGTATTTAGAATAAAAGTTAAAGGAACGGATGATCGAAATGTCAACAATCTTTATTATCTCAATCAAGAAGCAAAAAGACTCAAAGTATATCTTACATTTACATCTAGGTTATTATGAATAATTCTGAAGCCAGCTGTGAAATGAAATATTATTATTCAAGATTCAATTATGCTTTAATATTATTAGAGGTGGGAAGACGATATAAATCACGAAAGATTTTTTCAGCACATTTGCACCCTGATTGGGAGTTACTTCAGCTTGATAGGAATATTCAATTGGTTCGAAAAAAGCACCAAATAAATCTTTTAATTGTTTTGTTTCATCTTTGGATAGAACCTTCAAGTATATCAATTAATACTAAACAATCCCATTTTTCAGCATAAAATGGATGAATTTTTCAGAATTAGGATCAAAAAAAATCACAAAGTTACCTTAACCACCTTCAGAAAGTATAGTCTGAATATATGACTTATAGATTACTAATTGTTGATTTTTGCGCATAAGAATCAAATATTGGGATAGAGAAAAAAATTTTATTTCATTTTACATCAAATAACATGCACATGGCAATCCTTATTCGAATTTCTGATATTCATAGCACGAAACATGATCCTTAAAAGATTCATCTAAGACTATATGTATTATCAGTTCCAAGTAATGATCTTTGTAGGATTTGCAATGATAAAATTATATCAAGCAATTAGAGTAAGTATTTTAATAATTCTCGCGCTAAATATCAGTATAATAACATATCACGAGTTTTTCGTTAAAGAAGAAAGATTAGAATGCCATAAGCTGGGTCTCAATGACCCCAGGGAATATTATATAGGGAATGCTACAGAGCATTTTGATTTATCTACTATTCAACAATCTATTGGTCTTCAAATTACATATCCTAACGGTGGAGAAATGTTATCGGGAGTAGTCAGAATTCTTTGGACTCTTGATGTTCTAGGTGAAAATCCAACTTATAACGTTTATTATTCTCCTGATGATGGAGTTCATTGGATTCAATTGGCTTTTTCTATTTTTGAATCATCCTATGAATGGGACACTTTACTATATGAGACATATGGGACTGGTTTTCTGATCAAAGTAGTCGCTTCTAGTAAGAGTTGGTATGATAAAATCGATATTTCGGATAATACTTTTACTATCGATAACAGGACAGGTTTTAGTTTAGAAGATTTATATCTGCCATTCCTTGGCTTTTTTTTCATAGTTATTAGTAGTGGTCTTGCTTATTTGGTTTATAATAAGAGGCTTAAAGAGGTACCTTTTGTTGACTTTTTTGAGTCCAAGAAGATCAATTTCTTAAAATCTATTAGGGAAAAAGTAGTTATTGGTTTAGATAATATTAAATTTGAGTTTATTGAAGAATCACAAGATCTACCCTACCTAGAAGCGCCAACTAGTGTAACATCTATGGTAGAATATTTTCCAACTGATATCAGAAATGAATTAAGAATTGAAATAAAGGGTCGAACCGTTTTAACTCTGATTGAAATAGCTTACCAAGATCCTAGTGAAACAAATCCTGTAAAATTAGCTAAAAGCCTGAATATTCCTGTTTCAACTCTTTCAAAGGAAATAAAAAAATTAGTTGAGTTAGAATATGTAGAATCAGTTATATCGTCGCAAGTCATCCAGGATGGACGTTTTAGAAATTTCAAGATAACCTCAAAGGGTTTCTCTTTTCTATCGATATTAAATAATGCTTTGAGGATGACAATCAATCGTTTAAAAGAAAAACAAAACGAATTTAACGAATATTTGATTAATTAATAAATTTGGATATCTTATTAGCGTTATATAATATTAATCCAACCTCTAAAAATCTTATAACTGTAAGTCCGAGGATCATTATAGAATTAAGTCTTAATCAGCTCATTCTAACTGTATTTAAGTGCGTACTGATTAGTTTCTAAATAGAAAATATTGTCTCCATTTATTTAGGTTTTGTTTTTTCTTTTGAAATAATTCCTGGGCTTTCCTTGTCGAAGGAATTCAACAACAAAGCCAGCTAAACTTAAGTGCTAAAAATAATTTGAGGAATTAGTTGTAATGAGAAAATCCCAATTGATTTTCATATTATTTTGTTCAATATTGACAGTAAATATTGTATGTATAAGCTGTAATCCTTCAGTCAAAACCACTTTAACAGAAGTGGGTCAAATCGACACTGGAGGAGATGCATTTGATGTTGATGTCAAGAATGATGTTGCTTATGTTATTGATATGCGGTTTGATACATTAAAATCTATTGATATTAGTGACCTAAATAATTTAGAAATATTGGATGAATTCCGAGATGGAGGGATCCCTCATGAATTACTCATTGTCGAAGATTTACTGTATCTTGGCAATCACAATAATGGTCTAGTAATCATTGACATTAATGATCCTAATAATCTCCAAAAAATAGGAGAATTTAATGATGGAGGAGAAATTGGTTGTTTTGATTTCGTTACTGATACGATATATGCTGGAGATTGGGTAGATGGGCTAGAAATTATTGATATTAGTGATCCAACACATCCTTTTGAAATTGGTCAGTATGATTGGGAAGGAATTTCTTGTGTACATATCATCAATGATATTGCATGGTTAGGTAAATTCAACGGCCTATTGAAATTAGTAAATGTAAGTAATCCTGACAATCCTATCGAAGTAAGAGAAATCGAGATAGGTAATGCGGCTCGTGACATATATTCAAAAGATGGCCGAATTTATATTGCGTGTGAAAGCCAAGGGTTGAAAATCTATGATGTTAATAATCCCATCAACCCCGTTTTTTTAGGACAGTGTACAACTGATGGTTTTATAATGGATATTTGTATTGATGGAGATTTTGTTTGGGCAGCAGACCATGAAGAAGGTGTGAAATTAATTGACGTAAATAATCCTGCCAAACCTTTTGTTGTTACTACCTATAATGATGGTGGAAACGCGAAGGGTGTTCATGTCGTTAATGAAAGAATATTTGTCGCTGATAGCTCTGATGGATTAGAGATCCTGATCTTAGAAAGTGATAATAGTAGTGATGATAATAGTAGTACTATTCCAAGTTTTGATCTATTTTTGGTAATTGTTAGTCTTTTCTCTCTTGGCTTAATAAAGAGAATTAGAGGTAATAGAGATGTTTAATAAATTAAATAACGGAAAAACCCAATTTAAACTTTCTAGAACCATTCTTTTTTTCTTTCTAATGATCCTACCTTTTTCGCAATGTATGACACTTAATGCTAATAATATCCAAAAAATTGCCCCTACTGAGTCGATTGATTATCTGATAATCACATCAGAATCTTTTTTCCCCTTATTACAACCATTTGCCCTTTGGAAGGTACAACGAGGTCTTTCAGTTGCAATTGTGACAGTTGAAGATATTATTAAAAATTATAGTGGTAGGGACACACCTGAGTCTATCAGGAATTGCATTAAAGATTTATACAAGACAAAAAACCTTCAATGGGTTTTATTAGCTGGAAACGATAATCATGTTCCAACCAGATCGGTAAAAACTAATGGTCAAACAGTGATTTGTGATCAGTATTATTCTATCCTTCATGATAATTGGCATTATAACTCAGATGAAACCGTATCATTTATTGATTATTTTGATTGGGAAACAGAGGTTTACATTGGACGGTTGCCAGCTGAAAATGCAATGCAGATGGAATTATTAATCAATCGAACTTTAAAATATGAAAATTCTCCTCCAGTAGGTTCTTGGATGAAACATGCATTGTTTGCTGGAGCTTTCGCAAGTTATAAAGCAGATGTGAATCAAAATGATGAATTTGATAATGAAGATCAACCAGGATTTGATGCCAATAGATTTCATAATTGGTTAAACACACAAATAATACCCGAAGATTGGAGTAGTACTCTTCTTGCAGAAGACGAAGGTATTAATCCAAGTGATTCTTATTACGACAAACCATTAAATGAGGAAATTATTGCTGAAGAAATAAACAAAGGGGCGACTATATGTAATTTTGATGCTCATGGTTCAGCAACAGGGATGTTTAGATATATCTTTTCGAACGATGAAGATAAGGATGGATTATTTGATCAAAATCAGGATGACTCATATTCAACTCCTTTCTTTACTACTTCTTCATCAAATATTAATACTGAAGGAAAAAATGGGCTATATTTTCTTTGTGCCTGTTCAACTGGAGATTTTGACTTAAGCGGAGTTGGTCTTGCAGAATATGTCCTTTATAATTGTGGAATTGGTTGTATTGCTAGTTCTCGTAGTGCATACTATGAAGCAGGTTGGATTGAAAGAGATCATGCTGGTTGGCGCACACAAGGTCTATCAGGACGTTTTTGGAAGCACTTATTAGAAGAAAAAGTTGCCCAACCAGGGAAAGCGTTTATTGAAGCGAAAAAGGCTTATGTAAGTGACTTTATATCATTTAATGGCCCACTGGAGCAAAATAATCAAACTCTTATACAATATAACCTATTAGGTGATCCAGAAGTCCCTATTTGGACAGATATTCCATCAAAGTTAGAATTAGATAAGATAGAAGATGAATCCTATCTAATCCTAGAAGTGAAAAGTAATAATCAACCTGTTAATGATGTAACTGTTACAATTTTAAATTCAACTTATAATTGGGTAGGAATGACTAATAATACTGGTCAAACCATAGTACCAGTGTCTTCAGAAGACCTAGATAATCTAACTTTGACTCTTACAAAACCAAATTTCCTACCATATCAAGAAATAGCAGGAATTCCTATATTTACGAAATATAACCTATCGCAAAATAATTCTTCAATCCCATTTCCATCTATAATAGAAGTTTCAGTTTTCATAATTTTAATGGTCTCCCTACATGCAAAAAAAAGAAAATAATTTTTCAAGTCGAAAGTTATTCTGCTCATTAACATTAATTAGATTAAAATTAATACATCTTCTTATTGGGAATTAAATATACTAAATTTAACAAATGTTGATTATCTATTAATCTTAGATATGGTTAAATGATTATTTTTTGAATTAAACAAGTCTTCATTCAGGAAACTCAACTAAAAAATTTTATTTCTTTGTATGGACTCAATTATTTTTGGAGTAAAATGGTATGGGAATCGACCTAACCAATCATCAATATATTAGTACGCCTGAAATTGACATTACATTAAAATTGGCTCTAAATCTGAATCGTCCAATACTTATTGAAGGTCCCGCAGGAACAGGGAAAACAAGTGTTGCTACTTCTATGGCTGAAGCTCTTAAGTGGAAGTTATATAGGATTCAATGTTATGAAGGTATAACTGTTGAGAGTGTTATTGGTGAATTTGATTATAAAAGACAGCTCCTTCACATTGAGCTAGAACGAATGAAGCACCAATCTCCAATGAATCCTCCTAGTGTTGAGAGTATCTTTTCTCGTGATTTTTTCATAGAGCGGCCATTATTTCTCTCATTTATCGAAAATGAACCTAATGTTTTATTAATTGATGAGATTGATAAATCTGATGAGGAGTTTGAAGCCTTTCTTTTAGAAGCTCTTGGAGAGCGACAGTTAACTATTCCTGAATTAGGGACGTTTCAGGCCCTGAATGATCAACAAATTGTAATTTTAACCAGTAATTCATCTCGTGATTTAAGCGAACCTCTTCGAAGGCGATGTCTTTATCTTTACATAGATTTTCCTGATCAAGAAAGGGAACAAAAAATCCTAGCTGTCCATACTGGGAAAAATTTTGATGAACCGTTAATTAAAAGTATTTCTGGTATCATACATCAAATACGAAAATACGATTTACGTAAAACTCCTTCCATTGCTGAAACTATTGATTGGGCGAAAGCCTTACTCTACCTTGGCAAAAAACATATCGATAAGGAAACATTAAAAGAAACACTTCCAATAATTCTAAAGTATCGAGAAGATATTAAGCGGTTAGAAACGCAATTGAGCGAAATAATTCGGTTAGGGAACTTGTGAAAGCATGTCAGTCATTTTAAACTTTATGACAATGCTTCGATATTTTGGTTTACCTGTCTCTCCAGATGAAACTATTATGGCTCAAAAAGCATACCAGTTACTGGGACTCGAACAAAGGGAGCGAATAAGGTATGGACTCAGAGCAGCGGTAGTTAAAAAGAAGGAAGATTTACATATTTTTGATGAATGTTTTAATGCTTATTTTGATAACAAAAAGTTCAAGTATGAAATGAATTATAAAGAAAAGGGGAACAAATTCCTAAATAGACTTGAACAGAGTCCTCAAAAAATAGATCATGAAATTGGCCAACTTCTACTTCAAAATCAAGTTGACGAAGCAATTCAACTTGCACAGGGAGTGGTAGATATGAACAATGGAATTTCTTTGGGTCAATCTGTAACAGATGAACTAATTCGTATTCAGGAGAACTTAAAAAGGACGTTTCGTTTATCTTTTGGTATTCCAGTTCCGATTCGTGGATTAACACCCTCTCAACGCCAATTGTTACCAATCTCAACCTTGAGATTAGCAGCGAATCTTCAGATGTTTGAGCATGGATTAAAATCAGAATATCAGAATGAATTAAGAAGCCAAAAACAGGAAAAACCAGCCGACATTCCAAATCCAGAATCTTTTCTTTTTCAGGATCTTAACCAATTATCTCAGACCATAATGAATGTAAAAGAACAGCTTCTTGAAATCGGTCGTTTACTCGCGTCTCGAGAACGAAGACATAGGGAACGTGCTAAAAAAGGAAAATTAGATTTTCGAAGAACATTTAGAAAGAATTTGGCAAATAATGGCATACCTATTGAATTGGTTCAAAAACATAAACGAATTCAAGATCCTGAAATTGTTATTCTTAACGATGTATCAGGAAGTACAAGATGGGTAGCTGATTGGTTTTTTGTTATATCATATGCAGCAAGGGAAGTCTTTAGGAAAGTACGCATCTTTGAGTTTGATAACACAATGGTCGAAGTGACTGAAGCTCTGGATAGGAAAACTATTGATCGTGCTTTAGAGGAACGATCGAAAAGCTGGGAGAAAACGTTAAGGAAAAGACGAATTCATTCTGATTATCAAACGTCTCTTGAGGATTTTTTTCATCTTACCAAGTATCATCCTATTAATCGTCGAACTACAATATTGGTTCTCGGTGATTGTAGAGACAATGAGGGGATGTGGACTATTAATAATCCCATCAGTGCTGATCTAATCAGGAAAATCTCAATTTTAGGCAAACGAGTACTAATTTTAAATCCAGAAGATGAAAATCAGTGGAACACTGGAGACTCTGTCGTGAATCACTATCAAACAGCAGGAGCAGAAGTTTTTCATGTGGCTACTTTAAAAGATCTAGTTGAATTTGTCTTTACTATTAAGTGAATGCTCCTAAATATTGAGTAATTTATATTGTCCATCCTTTGATAGCATGGAATTAATCATAATCGTGTGCTTTGAATAAATGGTCTTTGTTTGTTGTGCTCTACTTCCCACTTTTTTCGTTCTGAACGTAGCCTAAAGAGGTTTACGTCTTTATAGATCAATGATTCTTCCTTTGGAGGTATTGTTCTTTCAACTCGCTCCTTTTCTGGTGTAAATATAAAAGAATCACCGATTTCAGCAATATTGGCGAAGAAGCAATAAGAATAAATTGATCGACGAGCATCAAAATGAGCTGCTCTGAAGTCATCTGTGACTGGAGTGAATGCTGGATTAATAATCAAGTCCACTGGAGGATCAGAATTTTTGAGTTCCACACGGAGATCCATGTCAAGGAAGTCACGGCATATTGTTATCGCTATAGTCCCGAACTTTGTACTACTGATAACTGTTTTTTTAGGGAAGGTTCCAACTTCTATTCCTTCTTTAAATCGTCGACCTTGGTGATGTATTATAGCTGGAATGTGTTTCTCTTGCTGCCAAAGGATTCCATCTGGTCCTATTACCACGCTTATGTTTCGCTTAGTTTCTTGATCATGATAAGATCCTGGGATAATGTACATATTGTAATTTTTGGCCAGGTTGATTAATTCGTCACGTAATTGGTCATAATTGAGATCAATAGAAAGTTCGGGAAAGACTAAGATGTTAACTCCACTATTGTGAGCGTTTTCAATCATTTTTTTTATTTGGGATCTTAATGTCTCAACCTTATTTTTTTGAAGTCTAAAAAAGCCAGTAGTTGTTTCCTTATAGAACTCTTTTAGAATATCACCAGTCTTCGACAATCCTATTTGAGCTATCGCAACTCGAAATTTATCTTTCTCAATTTCATGAGTATCTTTAATTAGGTTTAGATATTTCAATACGTATTTCTGTTTTGGCACAACTTTGTCTAAAATTTCCTTTTCTTCTCTAGAAAGAACAGATACAGTTTTCCTAACCATCCGATCAAGGAGATCGTCTAGATGGGTTATATTAACCATTTCTCTTTTTGAAGGATTCTGCTTTATAATTGTCTCCCATTTTTGTAGCTGGGATTGGATATTTTCACGTTCGTATATTACCTTACGAGCTAAAATGTTCAAACCTTTCTCTTCAGCTATATTGTGAGCTTGTACTAATAATTTATCCGCTTCTTCTATATTTAGCTCTATTAAAGCAAGTTTAGACTGGAGAAAATAAGTCTCGACAAGAATTGAGTGGGATCCTTGCTGTTTGGCTATATTAAGGAGTTTATAAGTCAGATCTCTGACTTCTTTTAACACTTCTTCTTCTCCTGTCGCTTTAAGCTCAGATAGTAGCAGATCGCTTAAGTGAATCATTGCTGTGATTGTTAGTGTGCTATCGGTAATATCTTCTTTAACTAACTGTTCAAGGATTTCTGCAGCTTTCACCTTATGGCGAGCTCGCTTACTCATCTTGAGTGAGAGAGCCTTAGCTAAACGATATCGTTGGTTTATTACTAAATTATTCGTTCGTTCGTTAATCTGTTCGAGATTCTGGAGATACTGACGTGCCATTATAGTATCTTCATTATCTAGAGCTAGCCAAACAAGATGGGAGAGGACAACTGAAGCTGAAGGGTCATTTCCCAAGTCTTCATAAATTGTTAAACTCTGTTTGAAGTACTTTAATGCTTGGTTAAGATCCCCCTTCTTTTGGTAAATCTCACCGATGTTACTAAGCGACATAGCAAGATCCTGTTTAATACCTAATTCTTCATATATCTGTAAACTTCTTTGAAAATGATCCAATGCTAAGTTTAGCTCACCTTTCAATGAGTAAACATCACCTAAGTTGTTAAGTGCAAGAGCGACTCCTTTCTTATTACCTATGTCCTCGAATATGGTTTGGCTTTGCATATAATTCTTATGCGCTTGGATAAGGTCACCTCTCATTCGATACGATACACCCAAATTGATTAATGCAAGAGCAATGTCATTTTTGCTACCTATTTTCTCTCTGAGTGTCAGGCTCCTTTGATAACACTTCATTGCCTGATCATGATCTCCTTTATTCTGATATACATTTCCCAAGTTATTAAGTATTGCAGCAATCCTTTTATTGATACCCAGCTCTTCTACTATTTCGAGGCTTTGTTGATAATATTCTATTGCCTGATCAAAGTTACCTTTTGACCAATGAACAAGACCCAAATTGTTGAACGAGTCCGAGATACCTTGCTTGTCGTTTAGCTCCTTTTTTATTTCAAGACCCTGTTGATGGCTCTGTAATGCTTTATCTAAATCACCTTTATACCAATAAATGATCCCTTTATTTTGAAGTAACTCTCCTTTTCTTTTCTTGATTTCTTTTTCCTCTAAATCAGTTTTTATAAGAAGTTTTTCACCTTCTTTTAGTACTCTAAGTCCCTCTTCTAGATTTCCAAACTGCCAAGAGACCCTAGCTTTAATATTAAGAGCATCTACAATAAAAATGATGCTTTTTCGTTCGCGAGCAGTTTGCAGAACTTCTTCTACAAGCGTTTGCGCTATTGTCAAATCTCCGATTTCAATTCTGATCTTACTCTCGAGCAATGAAATGGCAAGACATTCGTCCATGGGTACCTCTTTCTGTGTTGTAAACATTTTCACTAATTCAAGTGCTTCTTTATACTCTCCCTTCTCTATCAATGTTTCAACACAGGCCAGCTCCTTACGAATTGGAACTGTCATCATTTTTTCTTCCTAAAAAACTAATTTGTAACTATAAAAGGGGGTCTATTTGATTTTTAAAATCAACCGCGAATTCTAAATATTAACACACTTTTCTGTTAATTTTATCCTTTTTTTCTTCTAACTTTTCTCCTGTTCTTTTAAAGCTTTCTGAAATTTCCGACCTCCACGCATCATCCTTATAATGGAGAATCCCCTGAAAATCTTCCCATTAGCTTTACAAGTAGGTAGTACATAAGGGATAACTTTACTGCAGCTTTTCTCGATATCTGTGCCAAGATAATTTAAAACCAATGATGTCTCCTGACGGAATATTTTTTCATCTTTCCAACTCTCTATTACTCTGACATTTTTCTCTAATTTTGTATCAATCATACCTGGAAGAAAAATATTCAGTTTGATATTATCGTCTCGTTCTTTGAGCTCTGTTGCTAGACATTTAGAAAACGCCATTACACCACCCTTTGAGGCGGAATAGAGTGTCATATGAGGTACAGGCCGATCGCCACCTCCACCTCCAACTGTTATAATTCTCCCATATCCCTGTTCAATCATGTATGGTAATACTGTAGATATCGAGTTAATCACTCCGAGTAAATTAGTTTCAAGCATCACTTGTGTATTTGAAACTATTTCTTCGGGTTCGTTTATCAAATGTTCAAACGGACCGTAGATCAAGTTTAAGCCAGCACTTGCTACAAGAATACGAATCGAACCAAATACATCAAAAGTTTTTGATACCACTCTTTTTATCGCTGTTACGTTGGAGACATCACAAACTCCTCCGATTACTGATTCACCAAATTTTTCCTGAAATTCTGAAACTGTGTTATTCACCCTTGTCTCATTTCTTGAACAAATCGTTACTTTACATCCTTCTCTAAGAAATAATTCTGATATTTTTTTTCCGATACCACTTGTTGAGCCAGTGACTATTGCAGTTTCATTTTTCATTCTCATTGAACGTGTTTCTCCTTATTTATTTGGCATAATTTGATATTATTTACAGAAAAACTTTTACTGGATTTAAATCATGACTTGCGAGCTAAGGCTTCTTCTATCATCCGTTTCCGTTCTATAAATAATTTTTGTCTTGTTTCCTCAACTTCTTTTTCTAAAGCTTGATATTGAGAGTTTATTCGATTTAAATGTTGCTTCGTCCAGTTTAAAGCTTCCCTTGTTTCATGTAGTGCCTGTCTAACTGATTCTCGAGATCGTTGAATTTTTCCCCTTGAGCTAAAATCAGAGAAGATATTATCCATAAAACCATCCCAAAAGAAACTTATCTCTTCAACATATGCTTCCCCTACTCTGAATGGTAAATCTGGAAGTTCTCTTTTTGCCATTTGGATTGCATTCTGAGCTTGGTGGACATAATTGCGTGCATCAGCCATACGACTATGTTTGATCGAGTCGACAAATAATCCCCCCCCAAAAAATGTATCCCAAGTTGAATAACCAGCAGCGCTTCCAAGAAGTTGTAGTGCTTCATCTAAGTTATATTCTGCATTTTTTAAATGACTTTGTCCACGTACAATACGTCGTCTTTCAAGGTCAATAGGATTGATTCTTCCTACAAGATTTCGTAATTGTTGTTCGATTTTATCCTCTATAGGATCAGCTACACCTTCACAGACATCAAGGATTAATCCCTCTAAATCTGCAGATAAATTACTCTTCAATTTACCTAATCGGTCGAGTTCATTGATTTGTTTCTGAGTCTGTTGGATTAGCTTTTTTAAGTCTTCAACCTCTTTTTTAGCTGATTCCTCCTTATTTAAAATATTAAAATACTCTAACTCCTCTTTCTCAATTTTTTTATCTCTATCCCCTTTAATACGAGCGAATACAGAGGATATACTTAATCCCTTAATTTTTTCTACATCTTTGTATTCTTTGAACCGCTGTGTACTTAATTCCTGTAATCTATGTTGTGCATTGTCCAATAAATCATTTAGATTTCGAATGTACACTTGTTGTTGATTTAGCTCTTCCTCAATCCCTTTTAATCCCTCGATCCTTTTTTCTAAATCAAGATACTTTGTCATTGTATCAGCATCAAGCTTGAGTTGAGTTTTAACGACCTCATCAGCTTTTTTAACAACAGATTCGCTAATTAAATTAAAACCACAGCGATAACAAAAAATATCATTATTCTCTACTGATGATTTACAATTTGGGCAATTTATCATGATAATCCAATCTCACATTGTATTTTTTTGTCATTCAAGCAGAAGATCATAATATTGGATAGCGGAGAATATAATTCTCTGAAGTTTAAGGTATTTTTTATTTAGCCTAAATGAAAGGTTTCAATTTTTATTAGTTATGTATATCGGAAGTTTGAATCATGATTTTTATTGTATTCACAAATAGCTCCCAAGCAATAAAGATAGCTTTAAGTTAAAATTCTTGCTTAGATGACTTTTGAGTAGTAAAGAAAACATAACGGAGAAATAAAATAGAAATCCCAAGGAATAAACTAAGAATACACGAAAAATAGACTACGCTACTTGGTACTATGTTGTACCAAGGATTACCAAATTTAAGAGGATAAAATAAATCCATTTCCTCATATAAAGGTGAATCAAGTATGATGTGAGAGAATGTACCAATAGAGGAACTTAGAAGAGATACTTTCAATGTATATTGTGGGAAAGTAAAATCAGTTGGAGTAGTCCTTATTAAACGTGGGATAATAAATCTAAAACTAGCCCATGAACATATTCCAGTTATTATAGCAAGAATTGCTGTACCCATAAATGAATGAAGGATACCATGAAGAGGGAGCCCTGATCCAGGTAGAATAAACAATGCAGTTATTCCTTCAAAGTCAGGGGCAATACTCCCCGCAAAAAGAGAAAAAGGGTCTAAGAAGGGAATTAAAGCTAGAAATAAAACACTGTACCCCCAGTGAAATGGTGTAAATGGCATCTGACCTTAACATCCCATTTTTTCTTATTAATTTTAGTATAATTCTAAATTCTATGTTTTAAAAGCGTATATTAATATTATCAGAGTAATTTCTTTTTTTATAAATTGTGTTTGATATTAGAAAAGCAATTGAATAGTTTTAGTTTTATGAAACAGTAATTATGCTTCAGGCGGGTTAAATAGTGCCTTATACATTAGCAGTAATATCAGATATACACGCAAATATAGTTGCATTTGAGGCTGCGTTAAAGGACATCGAAACTCAATTTCCTGAAGTAATTGAATATTTCTGTCCAGGAGATCTTGTTGGTTATGGTCCTAATCCAAACGAAGTTATTGATCAAGTCTTATCTGAAAAAAAAATCAGCGCAATAACCAAGGGGAACCATGATCATGGAGTAGGACTAGGTCGGGATCAGGAAAATTTCGAGAAATATTTAACTAAATTTAACAGATTTGCTCAAGAAGCTGTTCAAATACACGTACAAATCCTTACTGATGGTGAAAAATCCTTTTTATATCAGTTACCGACCAGTAGAACGTGTTTGCATCAACATTATGAAACCCGTATTGCGATAATACACGGTTCACCGCAATATCCTCTTGATGAATATATTCTCCCTGATACACCACAACAGAAAGACCTGTTTCCGTTTATGGAGCTTTTTGAGGTTGGGATACTTCTACTTGGCCATACTCATATTCCATTTATTGATAAGAGATCCTCTGAAGAAACTGGTAAAGACTTACTAATCTGTAATCCAGGAAGTATTGGACAACCGAGAGATAAAGACCCACGTGCAAGCTATGCTGTTCTAGATCTCGAATCTTTAACTGCAGAGATAATTAGAGTAGATTATGACATTGACACAGTTCATAAAAAGCTTATTGAGCTAGGATTACCTGAATATTTAGCCGAAAGATTACAGAAAGGACTCTGAATCATCTTCATCTTTTGTAATCATTAAATTTTTTGATTCTTTTTCCGAATTACACCTAATCAAATAATGGAAATTTATTTGGTAGGCTTTTTATTTGAGCTTTGCACCTCCATCTCAGAGGCTAGAAAATGACGTTTAAAACGTCGAATGAAAACGAAAACTCCGAATATCGATTTAAAATAATTCTTGCAGGTGATGGAGCTGTTGGTAAAACAACATTAATCAATCGCTTTGTCACAGGTAAATTCAAAACTGATTATAAAGCAACCATAGGTGTTGAAATAACCACAAAGCGATTTGTGATTGAGAATCATCCAATCAATCTTCAAATTTGGGATATTGCAGGGCAGACGCTATTTCGCACATTTAGATCCAAATTTTATAGTAATGCAAAAGGAGCTTTATTAGTGTTTGATCTAACCGTATCAAACAGTTTAGATAGCCTTCATACTTGGATTGAGGATATAGAACAAGTTACAGGAAAAATTCCTTATATCTTAATTGGAAATAAAGCAGATTTAACGGATATTTGTACTATTACCCCAGATGAGGTTACTCGGTTTCAAGAATTGCAAAAAATTGGTGCATTTTTTAATACATCTGCACTTACAGGTAAAAATGTAGATCAGGCCTTTTCGGAACTTGCCCATCTTATGATTTAGATAATTAGAAATGCTTAGGTCATAGAAATAGATTTACATTGGAATTTTAAATGATTATTTAACTTGAAAATATTGCTTAATAATTTCTTTTAATTTAAAATTAAGTAGAAAATGTTGGAATGCAGAATCAAAATGGTTCCATATTCTAAAAAATGTATAATCTGCGAAACAGCACCTAGTATTTTTTCTAAATTCATAGGAATATGTCCTGAATGTCTGAAAAAACATCCTGATAATGCTTTAGAAAGATCTCAAATAATTCATAAGGCAAGTAGATCAAAATGGGGCTTACCAAAAGCAGTTCCAAATTCTAAAGAAGGAATTCAATGTCATATATGTTCAAATGAATGCATAATAGACTTAGGACAAATTGGGTATTGTGGCATGAGAAAGAATGTTGATGGAAAACTCAGAACCATAATTGCAAGAAATGAGGCTTTATTACATACCTATTATGACCCTCTTCCAACCAATTGCTGTAGTACATATTTTTGTCCTGGAGGGACCTCGACTGGTTACCCACGATTCTCATACGCAAGGGGAGCCGAATATGGCTATTTTAATTTGGCATGTTTCTTTTATAGCTGCAATTTCTCTTGTTTAGGTTGTCAAAATGATCAGCATAAGTCTCTAATGTCTGCAGAAAAATATTCTCTAGAAAAATTTGTCAATAGGATTGAGACAAATCCAAAAGTCTCTTGTATCTGCTGGTTTGGAGGATCTCCAGAACCACAATTGCCTTGGGCTCTTCGTGCAAGTAGACGAGCTATTTCATCAGTCCCAAATAAGATTCTTCGTATATGCTGGGAGTGGAATGGTGCTGGTAACCCCAAATTGGTTCAAAATGCAGTAGATCTGTCATTAAAAACGGGAGGTAACGCAAAATTCGATCTCAAATATTCTTCTCCTATTCTCTCGATAGTTATCAGCGGAATATCCAATAAACAATCTTTTACAAATTTTGAAGCTTCCTTTCACAAATTCTATCATGAAAGAAAAAATAATCCTGTTTTAACGGCAACTACGCTATTAATTCCTGGGTATGTCGACAAGAATGAGGTCGATTCCATAGCAAAATTTCTCGCTGATTTAGAAGAAACAATCCCCTATTCTCTTTTAGTTTTTCATCCTGATTCATTTCTTAGGGACCTTCCCATCACTCCAAAGCAACAAGTCAAAGAATGTTATGATGCTGCAAAAGAACATCTTAGTAATGTTCATATTGGTAATAAACATCTCATAGGATGGATCTAAAACCTTGTTATCTGTATTTTTTACTAAGACGATACTGTAACGTGTATTATATAAAATAGATAACTTTAGAAGAAATGAACGAAGAAAAATAATAGCAGAATCCCTAATCTGGTAGATTTATATGGTAGATTTTAATCAGAATTATAAACAATTTCACAAACTTAACAAAATTCCCCACCTGATCCCCTTAACCCTATTTTTAGAAGCCTTTACTCATCCAACATACAAAAATATCGTCAAAGAATCTGTAGATTTCGAAAAACTAGAAA
>JBHLKC010000017.1:0-28232 GCA_048887065.1 Candidatus Hodarchaeota archaeon | reverse complement strand
TTCAAGATTCCAGGTATCATGGAAGGTACTAAAAAACCTGACTATGGAAGAGCTGTGTCAATTTCTACTGCAGCAGCGCAAAAAGAATTAGTTAGTCTAGCAGTTATAGCTGTATCAGTACCAGTCATGGTTGGAATTGTTTTTGGAGTATTAATCGTTCTAGGTTCTGACTTCGTGAGTTTACCGACAGATGCAAGAGAATTAATCGGTTCTGGAGTCGAAGCACTAGGAGGTTTCCAAGCTGGGATTATAGCTTCTGGCCAACTATTAGCTGTATTCATGGCTAATGCTGGTGGCGCATGGGATAATGCTAAAAAAGCGGTTGAAGACGAACCACGTGACGTCGAAAAGAATATGGGAAAAGGATCTGAACGTCATAAGGCTGGTGTTGTTGGGGATACAGTTGGAGACCCCTTAAAGGATACCGCTGGGCCTGCTTTAAATCCTATGATCAAAGTTGTTAATCTGGTGAGTTTAATCTTAGCTCCACTATTAGTTGAATCGACGGTAAACCCTGTACTTAGTTTTGTACTCATGATTGCCGCTGCGGTATTATTTGTGTTATTTGTTTGGGCATATAGGAAGAGCAACCGAAAAATAACTTCACTCGGAAAATAAGCCTTAGAATAACCCATTAATAATATTTAAGAGTGGGTTATTCCATATTCTTCTTTTTTTTTAAACTTATTATCATCTTAATGAGTTTCAGACTTGCAGACACTACAATTTTTTACTATTCGATTCTTATTCTATAGAGGAAAAATTCAATAGCGATATGAATAAAACCTAATATGACCTGTTCTATCGTATTTATATTACTAGGGCATTTATTTGAGGCACATCAAGTATGTATTATTTAACTCGAATTCGTGAAACAATCCGTGTCCCACCTAATCGTTTTGGTGACCGAATTGAGAATGTCATTCTTGATATTTCACGGACTAAGAATGAAACCACTATTGGGGCTGATGTGGGAATGATTGTAGCTGTTTTATCAATAAATGAAATTTCACCAGGTAGGATTGTACCTGGAGATGGCGCAACTTTCCATGATGTAGAATATGAAGCTATCACTTTTAGACCTTTAGATGATGAAGTTTCTGAAGGAGAAGTCGTTGAAACTACTAAATTTGGATTCTTCATGAGAATTGGTTGTACAGATGCCTTGGCCCATATTAGCCAAATTAGTGACGAGTATTTCCAAATGTCCTCTCGTTCATCTGGAATTCTAGTCGGGAGAGAATCAGGTCGGACGATTAGACCTGGTGATCTGGTCAGGGGAAAAATTATAACAGCAACAGTTGATCATGTCAGTATGAAAATCGCTGTGACAATGAAGGGGGAGGGGCTTGGATTAAAGTCTTGGATTGAAGAATCTGCAGCTAAGGAGGAGGCATAGATGGTAAAAGTGAAAGCTTGCAAGAAGTGCAACAGTATTGTTCATGGAGAGGAAGTTTGTCCAATATGTAAAACACATAACCATCTTTCTAAGAACTTTTCTGGAATGGTTATAATTAGAACAGTTGATAATAGTAAAATAGCTCGTAAACTTAACGTTAAACGACCCGGAATATATGCAATAAAAGTCCGTTGAGGGCATACTTTGGGGTATAAGCTTCCTAAACCATTAAGAAAATCTTTTAGAAAACCCATTGGAAAATTATTTACAGGAAAACCTTTGATTGCTGCAGAAAAAGCAAAAAAGCAAATTAAAAGCTATCGGCCCCCATTGGTAATTTCTATTGGAGATTATTGCACAAAATCTCTTTTTGATGTGGACTTTTCACCTGAAATTGTAGTTTTTGACGGAAAAACTCTTAGAGAAAAAAATATTTCATTAAATCTAGATTCTTATACTGAGAGAAGAGTTACCAACCCGCGAGAATGGATAATGAATGATGCTTGGGAGACTCTTCAAACCACGATATCTTTTTGTACCTCAAACAATTGTCGTGTGTGTGTCCGTATTGATGGCGAAGAGGATCTATTAGTAATTCCTGCCGTTATTCTATCACCACTTGGAAGTGTGATCGTGTACGGCCAACCTCCTATGAATATCGAGAGTAGTACGACTAAGGAAGGAATTGTAGTAGTTTTAATTACTTCAAAGCTTAAGAATCTAGCGAAAGATTTACTAGCACAATTTGAATTTCATGAGGAAAATAAGAATGGAGATTAAGATACAGTCTGAAAAATATAACACCCTAATTGGACGAAAAGAAGTTGATATTCTTCTTGTCCATCTAGGTGAAGTCACTCCGACTAAAGAGGGTGTTAGATCCAAAGTTGCTGCGCAATTGAATTTAGATCTCGAACGGGTGGTCATTCAAAGCATTCGTGGGCATTTTGGTGAACCAATGTCTCGTGTTATTGTTCATTGTTATGATAACGCAGAAGATGCTCTCGTTTTTGAACCTAAATACCGTTTAAAACGTAATAAAATCATTGAAACAGAGGTAAAGAGTTGAATAACATGCCCACTCGAAGAAAACCTGCAAATTCTTATTATAAATTAGATTACAAGAAAGGAACTATTAATAGATCCCATAAATTCTGTCCTCGCTGTAAAGGGTCTTTCATGGCACAACATAGAGATAGAATTTCTTGTGGTTTGTGTGGATATACAGAATTTTGACCCATACTCCTCTTGATATGAACATGACATCCAATGAACCAATTATTTTGGGATTTGAGGGGACAGCTCATACAGCAGGAATAAGTGTTGTAAAAGGCAACGAAATCATTTTAAATAAAACTGCAACTTATTGTCCATCGGAAGGGGGTATTCATCCAAGAGAAGCAGCGGAATTCCTTGCAAAACATTTTCCAAAGTTATTCAGTGAGATTATTGAAGCTCTTCCGTTTGATCTCAAACAAATTGAGGCTATCGCCTTTTCGCAAGGACCTGGTCTTGGTCCTTGCCTTCGAATTACAGCTTCAGTATCTAGAGCTATTTCATTATACTTGAAAAAGCCATTAATTGGGGTGAATCACTGTATTGCGCATATAGAACTTGGACGAATGATTACTCCAGCTCTAGATCCAGTAATTCTTTATGTTAGTGGTGGTAATACTCAATTAATTGCTTATTTAAATAAAAGATTTCGAATTCTAGGAGAAACCCTTGATATTGCCATTGGTAATGCGCTAGATACTCTTGGGAGAAAACTAGGGCTCCCTCATCCTGGAGGGCCCTTTATCGAAAAGGAAGCTACCAAGGGAAAAGAATTACTTAGCCTACCTTATACAGTGAAGGGAATGTCATTTTCTTTTTCAGGTGTTGTAACAGCTGCTCAGAAATTGAGGATAAATCATAATACTCCCGATATCTGCTATTCTTTTCAAGAACACACCTTTGCAGCATTAGCTGAAGCGACAGAAAGAGCTTTATCATGTACCAATAAACCATCCCTACTATTAACAGGAGGAGTAGCAGCTAATATGAGACTTCAAGAAATGATGGAAGGAGTAGCCTTTGAACAAGGCGCTGATTTTTTTGTTGTACCAAAAAATCTTGCAGGAGACAATGGTGCAATGATTGCAATGACTGGAGTAAGTATGTTCAAAAAAAGGGACTTTATTGCAGTAGAACATAGCCATGTGAAGCCTCGATGGAGAACAGATCAGGTAAAAGTGAGTTGGATCAATTAATGTTGGTACAAAAAGAAAAGTTAGCAAAAGGAGCAGAAGCTACAATTTACAAAGGGTCTTTTCTATACAATCCAGTAATATTGAAACATCGACACCCAAAGGAGTACAGGTGTCAGAAATTAGATCAAACAATCCGTTTATCTCGTTTAAGAGCAGAGGCGCGTGTTATGACTCTTGCTTGGAAAATTGGCGCTAGAGTTCCAGTTCTTCTAGGAATTGATACCCCCAATAGAACCTTAATGATCGAAGAGCTTACAGGAAAAACCCTTTTTTCAATATTGAATTCTACTCCTATTCCTGATTTGAAAAATATTTTTAAAGAAGTTGGTAGTCAGGTAGGTCTACTCCATAAGAATAATATTATCCATGGTGATTTAACAGTCTTCAATGTAATAATAATGAAGGGTAATGAGCCATGGCTAATTGATTTTGGCCTAAGCAGCATTTCAATTGAGATAGAAACTAAAGCTGATGATATACTGACATTTCATAATACTTTGAAGGCAATATTTGCCCAATATCAAATATTGTTTGACATTTTTAAGGTAGGATATCTTAAAGTGTATAAGAAAGGCAGGAACACTTTTGAACATATGAAAAAAATACAGAGTCGCGCCCGATACATTTCACGTAATGAAAGATTGGAATAAAATACAAGTAAGGAGTTTCCTGATTTGAAGTTCAAAATTTTCAATGAAAAACAAGAAATTCTAGACCACTGTAGTATATTTGTTGGAGGATGGCATGGACTTGGAGAAATTGGATATATAATTGTGTCTCATTTAGTTCAGGATCTTAAAATGGAACGGATCGCGACTATTATGTCAAGTGGGGCTCCACCTTTTATTTCAGTTCAAGAAAATCAACTTCGGCTACCTTTCGAAATTTATGGAAAGGATAATCTTGATTTTGCAGTTTTTGTCCCTCATCTTCAACCATATCGCCATGTTCAGATTGAATTTTCAGAAAAACTCTCGGAATGGATTCTAAACCTGAAACACTTCGAGATTGCTTATTTTCTGGGAGGTGTTGATATTCATCTGAAAAAATCTGAAAATCCCTTACAATATATCCCAAGTCGGGCCTTTTATGAATATGCTAATTTACCTGAAGGATTTTCTAAAGAGGTTCGTAATAATTTATTGGATTCAGGTTTATTTGTTGCCGGGCCTCTAGCTATTATGTTGGGTTATCTTGATATGAATATGTTCCCTGCAGTCGGTCTTCTGGCGTACGCGAAACGGGAGCAGCCTGATCCTCTAGGGGCAGTTTCAGCGATAGAAAAGCTTAATGAACTACTAAATACGAGAATTGGGACAGAAGAATTGATACAAAATGCTCGGAAGATTGAAGAGGAAATAAAAAGACAATTAGCCCCAATGGAAGAAACAGATAGAGAAAAACTTACTTCTAGACGAATGTATACATAAGCGTTAAAAGATTAGATTTCATTAGTGATAAAATACGAAAGAATTTGTTATCCAATAAAAAGTACTATTTTCCGAAACGCCGCTGACGAGATTGATAAGTCCTAATTGCACGCCAAAGATCTATTTTTCGGAAACTTGGAAAATAAACATCCGCAAAGTACAGTTCACTATAAGCAGATTGCCAAGTAAGAAATCCTGATAACCGTTCCTCCCCTGAAGTTCGAATAATTAGATCAGGGTCAGGAATACCATTGGTATAAAGATGACGCTGAACAACAACTTCATTTATATCCTCAACTGTCATTTCTCTCCGCTCAATCTTTTTGGCAATCGATTTAATTGCATCAATCATTTCAGCTCGTCCCCCATATCCAATTGCGATAATTAATACAGGGCCCTTATCCTCATATAAGGATGTACTTGCTTCTGCATCTCGTATTGCTTCTTGAACTTTTGGAGGTAGTAGATGAGTTCGACCAATTGTTTTCAATTGTACATTACGCTTCTTAATTTCAGGATGTTCAACTATTTCTCGAAATGCTTTTTCGGCAAGTTGCATTAATTCCTTTACTTCGTCTTCATCTCGTTCGAAATTCTCGGTTGAAAATGCGTATAGGGTTACATATTTGATTTCTAAATCCCAAAACCAGTTCAATATCTGTTTAAGCTTCTCTTTTCCAAAATAATGTCCTAAATGGCTTGGTAAATTCTTATTTCTAGCAAAACGTCTATTACCATCCATAATTAAAGCTACATGCTCAGGATGGACTCCCTGTTTTATGCCATCTTTGATTTGAGACCACAATCGCCTTTCATAAAGACGATAGAGTAATGAATCCAAGCTAAATCTCATAAATGAACCCTTAAACCTATCTTGAGGGTTGATATCATAAGAATTTTTAAGGAAATAAGGTTTTTAAGTCCTTTTCAGTCCAACTAGTGCGGGGGGTGAGATTTTCCTCCAGAGAAGACACACTTCCCTGAACTTTGAACTCACGAACGCCTACGCGACTAGGACCTCAACCTAGCTCCTTTGACCTGGCTGGGAAACCCCCGCGAGCTTTTTATCATATCGTTTTTTTTCTTAAATAAATTTTTATCTAGAACTTCTATCTGATTATCAATATATATTCTTTAAGAGCTGCTTTGAACTCTGATATTGGCTTTCCGCTGAAAACTCGTAACATTAAACCACCTGCGGAAAAAGAATAGGTTTTTTCATCACCCAAAGGTTTTGTACGAAAGCTAGTGGCATTTAAAACAAGTCGCGCATCGTTGTAGTTTGCATCTTTCTTTGCTTTTTTACGAGAAAGTATTTCGATTTCAAAATTTTTTACTTCCTCAAATGAGATGATCTTTGTGGGAATTTCTAGCCTTCCTCTTAAGCTCTTCTCTTCATCGCGAAAATCTACTAACCAAAGATCATTATCAGTATCCTCTTCAATTCGCATTCTCTCAGCGTTTATTTTCATAGAAGACCCCTTAATATTTACTCTTCTGTTTCTCTAGCATCTGTATATCGATTAAATATTGCACGAACTCGATCAGCAACAGGACCTGTACCCTCCACGCCAGTTTCTGAGACTCTAACTCGTTCTAGTACAACTATTAACCCAGCTTCATCGTACACCTTCACATCTCCAGGACGACGGAAGATTTGCTCTAATTCCTCTTTCAATCCCGTAAGATCAAAGGGTGCTTCTTCTAAGAATATTTCTGACACTTGATCGCCATTCAAACAAATTCTATGAAGTTCAGCTGAATCTCCCTCACGTTTTGCCTTGATCAACACGCAAGTGAGAGTTTCAGGGTTTACTCCCTTTAATTCGCCAATATATTTTTTCCCATCTTTGAGGATCACAGCGACACGCTTATTTGTGAATGCAATGATTTCCTTTTGGTAAGTTCTTTTGGCAGCTCCAACCATACTCATAAAAATGCCTCCAAAGAGATTTGAGCCGTTCTAATTACCAGATTTTTCTATCATCTGATATCGAAAAGCTATTCCTTTAAATGAATATTAATCCTTTCCATGTGTCTTTAGAAAGAATTATATAGTGAATGTGATGATTATTAACAGATAGGTTCTCAATGAGTTATACCCATGCTGTAATGATTCGTTTATTTGCAACAATTATTTTTTGTGATAAATGTATTCATATAAGTATTAAGAATTGCTAAAAAACTAAAGGTCTTAAAGTATGAATTCCGATGTTAAGTAAAAATGGTCACAATAAACCAGATTTGAGTTTCTGATGTTCCGATAACACTAAAATTGAAAGTTTAATAGCCTATAAAGTTGTTAAATGAATCCAAGATTAGAATTTACCTTGATTCAATTTCCTGTGTTTTAAAATATAGATTCCAATCAATGTTCAACTTCATAATATGTTCTTTCCTAATTATAGAATCCTTTTTCTCCCCAAAAACGATTATAGTCTCTCCCACATCCAAATTTGACAGAATTTCGCCCTCTATACTAAGTTCTAACTCTTCAAGATTGTCAGTGACCGTGATTTTAGATTCATTAATATCCTTAACCTTTGCGATAAACAGAAATTTTGTATCGCTTGTTAAATTTACAAGAACCATTATTGTTGTCTCACTGTAAGGTATTGTTAGTTTTCTTCTCATTCCATTTCCTTCTGTTTTTAAGCCACTTTTCAAGCAAAGACACTTAATACATGTATTTTGAAAAGTTTTGTGCTTTGTCCTAGTTATTTAAAAAAGTGGGTTTATTTCGCTTAATATGTTCTCTAAACTGAAAAATGATGATGACAAGTGCAATTCTGTGATTGTGGTGCCCTTTTAGTACCTGATAAACAACCAGATGGAAAAATTCAAATGCGTTGCCCTGCTTGTGGCAAAATAATTAGCTCCGATACGAATTCAAAGGCTTTTGAAATTAAACAAACAATCCGACATTCAGATTTAGAAAAAATGGTTGTTATCGAAGATCCAAATGAAGTAGAACCTATGCCTTCAACAAATGCCAACTGTAAGAAATGTTCGAATAATAAAGCTATCTTTTGGCAGGTACAAACAAGGAGCGGTGACGAAGGATCCACAACGTTTTATCGTTGCACAAAATGTGGATTCACTTGGAGAGACTATGGCTGAATATTATCAATGCTTTTATCTCTAAAGCGTTTATCACTCTTCTAAACATTATCTCTTCTTCTTTTTCTTGACAAATAATCATTAATTTTTATTCTAGGGTTTTTGTACAGTTATAACGGCATGTTTTTTCTCAAATGCGTCAATAGAACGATATTCAGTGATTTCTAATCCAAAATTTTGTTCTAACTCATTCATTTGTTTAGAAAAAATCTCATCAGGTTCTTGGACTACATCTATACTTTGTGATTTGATTGCCAATATTCCTTCTCCGCCTGATTTTAGAAATTCAAATGCATTTCGACCGAATATTGTAGCTTGATCTGGCTGTGCAATATCCTGATAGATTAAATCAACCTCAAAAACATACGAGGAATATTCTTCTGGCCGTCTAGCATCTGCTAGAATTGGGATTAAATTATTTCTTTGCTCAGCTAAACGGAAGAACTTTCTCATTACTTTGGGTGAAAATTCAATTCCATAGATGATACCTTCTCCTAAAATATCAGAAAAATGAGATGATGTTGTCCCTGTAGAAACTCCAAGGTATAGAATCTTTTTTCCACGAATCTGAGGGAGTTTTTTCATCCCCGATAAATAAGCTGCGGCAAATTTCGATCTGTAAGGATCCCAAACTCGATATTCTTTGTTATCTATAACAATTAATTGTTCTCCATAAACAGAGACTCCTGGAACTTTATTGAGAGTTATTAAACGAGATTTTTTTTCATTTTTCGCTTGGAATAACCCTTCTACACTGGTTTTGATTAGCTTCATCATGTACAGCCTCTTTCCTAAAGTAAATTTAAGTCTCCTTTCTTCTTTTTTTTGTTTTTTTCTCAGAAATGCCTCTTTTTCTCCCTTTAGACACAAATTTTCCCTTTTTAAAAGGAAATTTTTGTTTAGGCTTTTTTTTTCGACGTTTTTCTGCAAGTTGACGTTCAGAAGGTTCAGGAAAAGATGACTTAATTTCCTCTACTTTTTTATCTAAATCTTGAAGAAGAGTTGGGCCAATAAACTCACCACTAAAGAAGTCAACCCGAGTAGCTATACTTAGTTTACCAGCTAATGCTCTTGCAATTTTTCCTCGTTGATGTTTCTTAGCTGAATGAATGTATGGTGATTGGAAAATAACACCATGTTTTGGAGGGTTTTCTCCAGATCTAAGATGTCTAAAAAGAGCTTTTTCTGCTCCGAGGACTTGTATTGTACCCGAAGAAGACTTGGCTAAATTTTCAAGACTCCCTGCTAGTGAAATCAGACGTGCACCCAATAGACTTCCAACTAAACATTGGATATTAGGAGCAACTTCTTTCATACTTTCGTCAATATAAGCTTCTAAACCATCTTTTATTTTGAGAATTTCGACTCCAAAACTCGCGAGTTGTGATATTGGATTTGCATCAAATTTTGAAATAGAACTACCAAGAGATAATTTTGCTGCTTCTAAAATATTTCCTCGTCTTTTATCAGACAAATGTTTTAAGACTTCCTCATTTAAATCGGTTCTGATAGCAGCTTTAGTTTTTGAAATTAATTTAATGTATTGAGTATTATCACGAACCAATTCTTGAAGCTCAGGAAAGTGGATTCCATACCATTCTGATAATCTGGCATAAATTAAATTAAGAATAGCATTTACATCATCTATACTGTTTATTGTCTGTGCAATGTAAGCGTCTCTAGTTTCTACGCCCTCTCTTAAAAGTAAGCGAGTTTTTGCCATTGCTCTATCACGAATGAAATTAGCAATTGTATCAGAAGAAGCTAATTGGATGTTATTTTTCAAGTATTCAAAAACCTGGGCTCGAAAAGGAGCTAATTCTCCCATATTAGCATATCTAGCATTATTGAATCCTTCTTGTCGAAGATATTCAATTATTTGTGAGTTATCCGAAATAATTTCATCATCAAACTGATCTAAAAAACCTAAAATCCGTGAACTGTTGGTTTTTATGAACTCTGCTAGGCTCTCACTTGTTAAGACATCTTTCTGATCAAACCAAATTGAATCAACTATCTTAGCTGACTTTTCTATTATGCTTGATTCATCAGATTCTCCAATGAGAAGGCCTGTGGCTGTTACTAGAATGCATTTCAAATTAGAACACCCGCTGCTACGAATTGCGCCTGTTTAAAAAAACATAAAACTGTTTCTTTTTTCAACAATCCTTAGTTTGGATATTATTTCACGAAAGAATACAAAAAAGAAATTAAAAATACATTTAGTCGAAGAAATTTTAAACGAATACAAATGATTTGAAATAACAAACAATAATGAATCTCAGAAGCGCGTGAAAACATCAATGACAAGGCAAAAACCCATTAGTATCAAAATTCCAGATCAAATATTGATTTTGATAGATAATTTTGTACGACTTGGCCATTACGAATCTCGTTCTCACTTTTTGAGAACAGCCATAGAGGATTTACTCAATAGGGAACTAGGAACTTGGGAAAAGCTTGTAGATCAAATTTCAGAGAAATAAAATGGAGAATAGTTTCGTATGTTTAAGTTCTCTACAAATGAAAAGCAAGAATTGATTGTTGCAACTTTAATTTTTGTACTAGTAGAACTTTCCATTATAATATTACCATTAGGAGCCACCAGTCTGTTATTATTGGATTTCCTCCAATTTGACATCTCTACATATATGACCCTTATTATTCTGGGCATCCTGAGCATCCCTCTTTTTCTTTTTCACGAATTAGCTCATAAATTTGTAGCTCAGGGTAGTGGTCTTGTTTCTGAATTTAGATTTTTCCCTAATATGGCAATTATCTCATTATTTTCCATATTTATGCCAATTAAAATTATTGCTCCTGGTGTTGTTTTATCTTCAGGAAGACATGTCCCTGATATGCCAGCTAGGATTTCAATGGCTGGACCATTAACAAACATCTTAATAGGAGGGATTTTTTTGATTTTTGCAGGTATCTTGCCAAATTATTGGTATTCACTATTCTTGCTTGCTAGTAAATTTTCATTTGATCTAGCTTTATTTAATTTGATACCTATATCAGTTTTAGACGGAGCTAAGATTTTTGAATGGAATCAAAGGGTTTTTCTATTGATATTTAGTTTAACTATTGTTTTATGGGCCTTTCACCCTCTTGGAATCATGGGGAATTAATATAATGAACAATCTTACACAACAAGAACAATTAGCAACCTTCCTTGGGATAGTGATACTCATAATTACATTAATAGAGCTATTAGCCCTTCCTCCTGAAAATAATCTAAGATTGCTATCTCTTGGGATAAGTACTATTTGTATCTCTATATTATTCATTTTTATCTTCATATTGCAGCCAATGAAAGGCCGTTATGGAGGAACATCATTATTTAACCGATATTCAACTCCCTCTTCTCAATCATTTAGTCCTACTATCATTCCTCCTTCTAAACAGGTAAAAAAGACTGTAATGAGAGGAACATGCCATTTTTGTGGAGAATCAGCCTTGATGGGATTTACTTGTAGTTATTGTAACGAGTATTACTGCCCAGAACACCGATTACCAGAAAAACATGATTGTCATGGTATTTTAAATCAATAATAAGATTCAATAAGAGCTATAAGCATGTAACAGCTCTGAAAATACTAAATTCAGTGTACTTAGAAGTAGAAATATGTAATACAGTGCTTGAGAGAGATAAGTACCACCTAATTCTAGACTTTTAAGCAAACCAAAGCAAATAATTACTATATAGGCTAATTCAACTAAGATTATTCTATCTAAAGGAATATTTTCACGGATACTTGCTGAAATGATTTTTTGATCGTCGATTAGATTGAATTTAGGAGTTCTTACAAACTCTCCTCCTTTATGTAATAAACCACTTAGTGAACCTAGACCCATTCTCACAATTAACCCTGCACCCCAGAATAAGAAAAGTGGGATTAAAAGAATATGCCATAAAGGTCTTTTTGCCCTCACGACAGCTATCACATAAGCTAGGATGCCTAGAAAAGCAGCTAAAGTGAATAAAAGGCCAAATACAAAGAGAAATTCACCTTTAAATTGAGAAAAATAAAGAAGCAAAGAACCAGAACTAGTGTTTAAGAGAATCATTAGAGGCACAAAGTATTGCGTGAGATGGATTGAGCCTTGGATACGTGATTTTCCTCTTGAATCCATCCAAAACTGAATAAAGTTTTTTCTTAAATTCTGTGAAAATCCCTTAGCCCATCTACTTTGCTGGATGATCCAACATCTAATAGTTGGAGGAATTTCTTGAGAGTTAGTTATATCTTTCAAATATAAAATATCGTACCCTCTCATTTGAGACCGATAAGCCAGATCTAGATCCTCAGCAAGTGTTTCTGAGGACCATCCGCTGCTTTCTTTGATTACTGAAGATCGCCAGATACCTCCAGTACCATTAAAACTAATTGCTGCATTCCTCCTTTTCCTCCCCATTTTCTCAACAAGAAAATGACCATCAAGGCCAATTGACATTGCGCGAGTAAAGATCGAATAACGAAGATTATTATGCTCCCATCGAGTTTGAACAGCTCCAACATGTTCGTTGCTTTTAAAATAATGAATCGTTTTCTCTAAAAAATGTGGATTGACTTGAAAATCAGCATCAAAAATAGCTACAAATTCAGATACTCCACTTTCTATTCCATTTTCTAGAGCTCCGGCTTTATAGCCTTTTCGGTTCTTTCGGCGGATAATTTCAACATTAAATCCTTTTTCCTCAAGGGAATCAATGATAGAATCAATGATTAATGATGTTTGATCGGTAGAATCATCAAGAATTTGAATGAATAATTTTTCAGAAGGATACACGAGCTTTGTAATACCAGAGAGAGTACGTCTGATAACATTTGTCTCATTGAAAACGGGGAGCTGTATTGTAACATTAGGCAGTTTTGATTTTTCATAATATTCGCTTATTACAGGATCTTTCCAATTATTTGAAGAAATTGCTAGAAGAAACAGATTAATTGGGTAAGGAATAAGGATAAGGCCAGAAATAATATTAATTGTGAGTAGGAGAAGGAATAACCAATCCAAGGCGAAACTATCCTTTAATACTTGGTGAAATTTTAAGAACTTTGAATATTTATTGGTTTAATTAATATGTAAAATCAATTTTCTTAGAAATAGTTTATGAAACTTTGAGATGAATTGATTATTATTTCATCTGGTTTCCGTATCTTTCTCAACATTACTTAAGGCGATCTTGATGAAGTCAGATGCAATTTCTACTCTAGAAATGAGTATAATTGACGTAAATTCAGAATTTTTAGGCGTTAACAGAAATATCCTTATGGAAAATGCTGGTAGAGGATTAGCTGATCTTATTTGGGATATTTATCAGAAAAAAAATAGAACAAACCTAATTATTTTTGCAGGAAAGGGGGGAAATGGTGGGGATGGAATGGTTGCAGCTAGACACCTTGCACGTTACATCCCAGTTAGTGTATATCTTTTGGGATCAAATAAAGATATTAGCAAACGATCAACATCTGTGAATTGGGAAATCTTAAGAAATATGACTGATTCGATAAGACTATCAGAAATCAAACAAGTTAATGAGGTTGAACATCTAGAGATTAATTCAACATCATTAATTGTAGATACATTACTTGGTACGGGGATTAAAGGGAGCATTCACGAGCCCCTTGCAACTCTGTTAAATCTCATAAATAAATCGCAGGAAAGAGGAGCTATCGTAATCAGTGCCGATACTCCTACAGGAATTGATCCAAATACAGGAAAAAGATCTAATATCTTCCTCAAACCAGATTACACAGGAATATTTCACAAGCGGAAGCAGGGATTATCCCCCAAGAATTCAGGTAAGATTAAGATCTTGCCTATTGGGATACCTCCTGAAGCAGAAAAGATTATTGGGCCTGGTGATCTATTGTCTCTAAAACCCCGTCATAAATGGTCAAAAAAGGGAGATAGAGGGAAAGTTTTAGTTATTGGAGGGAATGAAACTTATTCAGGGGCCCCTGCATTAGCTGCAATGGGTGCTATTCAGGCAGGTGCCGATTTAGTTACAATTTTAGCCCCTCAAAGAATTAGTTCAGCGATTAGATCTTATTCACCAGAACTTATTGTTATAGACTATGCTGCTTCTCATCTGACCGTTGAATCAGTTTCAACTGAACTTATAAAGCAGAATGATGTTATTCTTCTTGGACCTGGATTAGGACAACATGAGGATACCCAGAAATCCGTATTAAAAATCTTAGATCTAGTCAAAAGATTTGATAAACCAATAATATTAGATGCGGATGCTCTCAAACTTATAGATTTAAAAAAAGTTACCAAGAATACAATTTTGACTCCTCATGCAGGAGAATTTTCCATTCTTACAAATGTAATCATACCAAGTGGTACAGAAAGATTTCAAGAACGTATAGATTTAGTTCAGGAAGTTTCTTTGAATTTTCCTAATATTTGGGTAGTTAAAGGACATTGGGACATAGTAACAGATAATTCACGTTTAAAAATCAACAGGACTGGTATTTCTCATATGACACGAGGTGGGACTGGAGACATATTAGCTGGATTAATCAGTGGTTTCGTTAAACAATCAAAATCAATATTTTATGCTGCTTGTATTGGTACATTCATAAATGGAAAGGCTGGTGAGTTGGCTAGAGAAAAATTTTCTCTTTCACAATTGCTCAAAAAGGTTCCAATTGCAATACAGAAGAGTTTAACTTTTATTAGGAAAGATCAGTTCATTAGAATTGAACGCCACTAACTTCAAAAGCATCTATTTCTTCAAGAATTGAGTAAATTTTATGTATAGACTGGTATACATACTCTTCTTTCTTTGCACCTGTACAAACAAGTTTTCCTGATTGAAAAAGGAGTAGAACTACTTTAGGCTCCTGCATTCGATAAATTAACCCTGGAAATTGCTCGGGTTCATACATAGAATGTTCTAATAAGAGTGCTGCAAGCTCTAAATTGATTCTTTTCCCTAAGGTTCCTGAAGCAACAATATTTTGGACAGTAATAGTTGCTTCATGTTTTACACTGTGTCCTGCTTGGCGCAACAGTTCAGAAATGACTTCTACGGCTTCCTCAATCATTGGCACGGATTTTGCTCCAGTAACTACTAATTTTCCAGAGGAGAAGACAAGAATTGATACTTTTGGTTTTTTTATCTTAACTACAACGCCTGGAAATTGTTCGGGAATATAAGAAACCTGTACATCTCCTGGTAAACGACTAGCTGCCCTTTCTAACTTGATTTTACATCTTAAATCTACTGAAGCCACTACATTTTGAACTTCAGCAAATAAATCGTCTCTTTCCAACTCACTCGACACGAAAACCACCATATTGATCTGATTCAACGGTTAAAAGTCTCTTATGGATGGGAGGGGATTCTATGAAAAAAAATAATCCTTCTCCTGCCCAATCTTTAGTTAAACTTATATATTTTATAAGCATTTATAAGCTTTATAAAGAGATGAGTTTTCCAAAATTAATTTACAACACAATAAGCGTCAAATTATTGTTAATTATGAGAAAATTGTGGTTTTTAATAGCGCCTTAACTAAATATTTATAAAAATATATCGAAATTAGGTTATTCAATGGGGAAAGTGGTTTTTAATGTGCCCATAGGTAAAAAAATAAAAAAATCTGAATATATTAGTACTTTTAATGATGTTTTTAAAAAAAAATAGATTTCAAGCGATATCAAAATCATTAAAAGTTGCTTCTTTGAAACCAAACTTATATAAAAACTTTTTCAAGAATAAATATTAAGTCTAATAATTCTTCAGGAGGGCTTCCCTTTGCCGCCAGAAGAACGAAAATGTCCAGAATGCGGCAGTACCGATATTGTAATGGATGCTACTAAAGGTACATCGATCTGTGCCTCTTGTGGGCTCGTTATTGATATGCAAATGGACCTAGGACCCGAATGGCGGGCTTATAATTCAAGTGAACTCGCTGAACGATCTCGAACAGGAAGCCCAATCACTCCATTGAAAGCAGAAATGGGATTAAGAACGCAAATCGGGAACATAAGGAAAGATATTTCTGGACGAACCCTTCCTTTCACATCCCAAACGAAATATAGACGTTTGTCTCGTATAGACAATCGCACACGTAAATCTGAGATTCGTAACCTTAGATTTGCCCTAAAAGAATTAAAAAGAATTAAAAGCCAGCTAGAACTTCCTGAAGACGTAGCGGAGATGGGAGCTATGATCTATCGGAAAGCACTGAAAAAAAACCTGATTCGTGGTCGATCGATTGATGGTATGATCGCAGCAAGTCTCTATTTAGCGTGCAGGAAAAAGAAGTTACCTCAGACACTAAAGGATATTGCATCTGTATCTAATATCTCCTCGAAAGAACTTGGTCGTTGTATTAGAATTATTCTTCAAAAACTTGACTTAAAAGTAAGTCCTAGCGATTATGGAGCTCTTGTTCATCGACTTGGGATAAATTTACGTGTTACAATGAAAGCTCGTAGACAAGCTGTTAAGATCTTGAATGTAGCTAGATCAAGGGGAGCTACAGTAGGGAAGAATCCCATGAGTCTTGCCGCAGCTTCTCTTTATATTTCAACTATTCAAACTGGGGAACGTCGTACACAGCAAGAAATAGCAACAGTTGCAAGAATCACTCCTGTGACAATAAGAAATCGATTTAAAGAGTTAGTAAAAATTTTAGATTCAGAGTCTAAAAGAACAGGTAACGATTCACTTCGTACGCTCATGGTTTAATGAAGCTAACGTTGGTATTCTTCAAAATCTCAATTAAGAATGCAATAATAAGCGGAATTAATTGATTCCTTCTATATCGTTTATCATTCCATCTTTTATATGGAAAATTCGATTTGATTGGCGGGCAATGCTTGCATCATGGGTGACTAGTACAAGTGTCTGATTTTCCGTCTTGTTAACTTCTTTCAGAAGATTTAAGATTGTAAAACCAGTTTCAGTGTCTAAATCTCCTGTTGGTTCGTCTGCCAAGAGTATCGCTGGATTATTTGCCAAAGATCTGGCAATTGCCACTCTCTGTCGCTCTCCCCCGCTTAATTCATCTGGTTTATGGTCTCTTCTTGTCATCAAATCAACTTTTTCTAAAAGTTCTAATGCTCTTTTTTGTCTTTCTTCTTTAGGAACTCCTGCAATTAACATCGGAAGCTCAATATTCTCAAAAGCAGTTAAAACGGGAAGTAAATTATAAAATTGAAAAATAAATCCAACACTTTTTCGACGAATTTCTGTAAGTTCTTTTTCATTAGCATTCGAAATATCTCGCCCTTCTAAGAAGACTTTACCAGAACTAGGACTATCCAATGATCCAATGATGTTTAATAAAGTGGTTTTTCCACATCCAGAAGGGCCCATGATCGAAATCATTTCTCCCCGTTCAATTTTCATATTTATCCCCCGAAGCGCTTCAACCTTTACCTCTCCGAGAATGTAGTACTTTTTTAGGTTGACACATTCAACAATGACATTTGTTTCATCGCTCCTAGATTGAGACATTTTTACTCCTCTTTCAAAAAAACCTTTTTAGACATTCAATTCTCATTAGTTTCTGTGACTGGAAATTTTCCCGTCTTAAGCTTATTGCAGTGGATGCTAACCTTTCGAGAGTCTCCATTATTGACGTTTAGGATTATTTTCATGGAGTTATTAACATTTCCATAGAGGAAACAGATTTTATCCATTTTTTCTAAATCCATTCTTCAAAATCAGTTGAACAAAGTACATCTTTATAAATTTAGAAACTTATTGAGCATCGACTGATTTTACCAGTGGTGATCGCTCGTACAATGATATCAAAACTCTTAGATCATCCTTTAACTATACCAATACTAAAGAAGTTGTCAAAAAGACCATTAACCATTGCCCAAATCTTAAACTCAATTGAAGATGATGTTGATTCCTCAACAATTTTAGCCATCCTTGTTGAGCTTTATTACTTTGGACTAGTTGAACAATCTAAACCTATAGGAAAGGATGAACTTCCCCAAAGATCAAATAAAATTGAAAGAGATTCTGATAATCTTCAGGACATAGTCCTTCAGACACATAAACCCACTTTGGGAATCCCATTAGTAGATTATATTTCTCTTTGGGAAAATGTTCAGCAGGATCCCAATGAGAAGGATTTTGAAGAGCTAAAAAAAAGAACATTCTCCGTTCCAAATCAATTAGCTAAAATATTTATCAACAGTACACCAGATGAAATTCGAGTTAAGCTATTGAATCCTTCTTCTTGATCATTAAACTTAATGAACGAGACAGCTGTAAAAAAATGCTCCTAATAACACTGAATCAGTAATTTACCTCCTTTTATATGAGATTATATTGAAATTTAACTCTTAAAGATGAGACCACTTATCTTAATATACCCAAAATCTAAAATGGTCGAGAAATAGCCGAGAATTTCAGTAGAATGACGAAAAATTTTTCAAGATGATTCAAAAAAGCTTCTAGCTGGATTATACTTAGTATGATATTATCTTAAGGTTTCATTCTCCATTCAGAAGGAATTGTTTTAAGTTGTACCGTCAAAACACTGTTTTGAATGATTTTGTTAATTTTTTGAAAGCTCGGGGTAGGTTCCGCGAAATTGAATTTATCGATAATAGTGTACATGCGACACCTCGGATTCCTGATTTTCCATCACTGATTTTTTATATTGAAGAAACCCAATCAGAGCAACTATACACTCTTGAAATTCATGGTAATGAATCTACAGTGATGAATCGAGAAATCTTGGAATTTTTCCATTTAAATCAATTAGAGTTAAGTATTATTAGGATTAAAGATTATCTTGAAACTATTAACGGTGAATTGCTCACTATTGAAATTGAAGGAATCGGTTCCCCTTTTGAAACTTTAGAAGATCAAATTTCTAACCTCATCGAAACAAGTCAATATTCCATAAAAGCAACTCAAAAAACACTTGTTTTCAGTCTTAATGCAAGCAAAAAAAATCTAAAACACCACCGATCACCTCAAGTTTTAACAAAAACTCAAACGAGAAACCAAGCAGCATCTATAGATGCAACTATCAAACATCAACCTATCAAAACAAACCAAATAGATATTGAAGCACCTTATGATTTGGAAAAAACACCTAAGAAGAAGCCCCTAGCAAAGAAAACGATCTCCCAAGTAAAAGAAACAGCTTTCGATCAAGTAAGAACAGTTTCCCCTCCATCAGATGATTTGAGAAGTACCTCAACTTCTCCAACCCCAAATATTAATAATACAAATTCAACGCCAAAAGAACAGACCTTTACTTCATCAAATGATAAAGAACCTATTTTAAAGGATGAATTGGGGCAAGATTTTGTTACTGACTCGGAAAACACACATCTTGATTTAAAAATGACAACGGATGATTTAGAACGGGACCTTTTTCATCCTAAGGTTCCCGATAAATCTTATTCAGATGATATAGCACCTTTTTTAAAACAAACGACCACATTATTTAGACGAGATAATTGGGAGGAAGATTTACCCTCAGAATTCGAGATGGAAATTCTTGAACGCACTTACATGCGTATAAAACATCGAACGAAGCCTGAAATCCTAGCCAAAGATCTAGGGGTACCTATAGAAGTTGCAGAATCCCATTTACGAAGTTTAATTTCAAAGGGATTGCTTCGAACTCAGGTGGGATGGTATATTATAAAGAAAAGCCACTTACCCTTCTTTAAAAGAACATTTACAGATGTTGATAAAAGAAAAAAGAAAAAGAAATCCCCTCGTATCTCTCGAGTAGGTGAAGGGTTGACTTTAGAAGAGATCGCTACAATAAAAGCTATAAAAGCAAGACCGAACCTAAAAGCACAATCAAATCTATTAACACGGCCTACAGGGTTGAAACAAAGTGTTTTAAAAGAAGTTTTAAGGAATCTTGTTGACAAAGGAATATTGCGAGTCTCATATGGTTGGTATATCTTGAAGGACAAACACATTTTAGAACAGAAACGAGGTCCTTCCTCGATTGATCAATCTATGAAAATACCCCAATATAAGATACCCAAAGAACTAAACCTCTCTTCTGCTGAAGAAAAAGTGATACAAGCTCTTTTACAACGACCACAATATAAAGCACAAAGTAACCTATTAACTCCAGAGGTAAAATTCCCAAAAGAACATGTTAAGCAAATCTTAAGAGATTTAGTCGAAAAGGAGATTTGTCAGGTAAAGTATGGTTGGTACCAACTTCAGAATCCAGAGCGTTTTCAAACAACATGAAATCCTCTTTTTAAAAGAACATTTAAACAAAACTGAAAGGCCTTCCTTTGTTTTGTAAGATTTAAAGTGAAGGTTTTATAATAATTCGAAGAAAAAGCATTTTAAGCAGGATCAGTTTAATATTTTTTCAGAGATGACAACATTTAGAAAGTATTACGAAAACAAACTGATCAAAACAGAAATTCTTGAAACTTTTATTTTAGATATTCAAAATCGAAGAGAGAAACTATAATGACAAGTGATACACAGACCATATCCACTCCAGGACACGCTTTAGGTTCAAAAACTGATGAAGAGATTAAATCTGATGTAACGATTTCTCAAACAAAACGATTTCACAATGATAAGCTAATGCTATCAACATTGGCGATTGCCATCATTATTACATTCCTAATTTATACTGTTCCTGATTGGGTGTTTCTAGAAATCCCTACCAGAGACATTATAAGTACACTGTTGCGATTTCTTGGAATAGAAAACTCAATTATCCCTACAGCTAATCCTAGCTCTGTTATTCCAGAAGATTTAAGAGGTGGTGCTTTCCCATTTTTAGAAGCTACAATCCAAACTCCTGGAATTCACATTCCAGGGACAAATGGAGATTATTGGATTGTTAAAGCTTGTACAGGAATGCAGGCTGGAGGATTATTAATAGCAATTATCATTGTATCCGAAGCACCGTGGACTTCAAAAATTCGTGCAAGTCTTGTTTTCTTTCTAGCATTATTCATTGGTAATGCATTACGCATCACATTCCATTTATGGTGTGTTTCATTTCTAGTAACACAATTCCAATTGGATTCAGAAACAGCTTTTTATTGGGCTCATGATGTATCTTCAAAAGTTATTGGATTTTTTGGTACTATTGTATTTGCATTCATCATTGAAAAAATGGGTGTACCGATAATTGATCAATTTGCTGATTGGCTTGATTACATGTGGTGGAGAGTTAATAAATTATACAGTCAGTTTTTTTAAGAACACTCACTCTTCTTTTCTTATTAATTAGAACAAAGGATTTCTGTTTTTAGATACGAATGTAATAAAACTTTCACAATGATTTTGATATTTCTCTCATTCAATAATGCAATTTCAAGGAGTGCTTAATTAATTCATTTAATTTTTGGAAACAAAGTGTATTTTTTTATTTAAATTCATAAAAATCACCTAAAATCCTTTAATGATCCTTCTTGACAGTTAAAGCTTTTATTTTTTCCAAAAGTTTAATGGACAATTGTGGAAGTACTTTTAAATAACGGCACTTATATGATGATTGTAAAAATGGAAAGGTAAAAAATTACTTGCAGCAAAGTCAAAAACAAATAGTATACTCTCATAGAGGCATATTCTGTTTATAAATATGAAAAATAAGGAAAGTAATCAGGATTGAGCGTTAGAAAAGCAAAGAAAAAAGATGAATCCCCGATGCCTGCTACTGGAGCAGGATTAATTCGATTTTATTCCGAATCAGATTCACCAGGATTAAAGATAGGCCCTTATTGGACATTAGCAATAGCAATAGCTTTTGTTGCTTTAATATTGATCTTAAATCTCCTTCAACTTAATGCATAGATATTCTTTTTGTGTTTATGATTCGGGGAAAGATGTATTTAAGCTGAAATCCTTTTAAAGAAAAAAAATGAAGATCAGGTAAAAACAAATGGAAAAGGATATTCCAATCTCCAAGATTATGACAAAGAGAGAGAATCTCATTACAATGAACATTCCAGGAAATCGTGAGATTCTCTTAGATACAATCCTTAAAACAGGACATAGTGTTTACCCTGTTTTAAAAAAAGATTCTGATTCTCTTGTGGGAGTAGTTTCTAGGTCAGATCTTTTCAAAAATCCAGATGAAACACAACTCTCTTTATTAATGCAACGAAATATTGTTACATTAAAGCAAACAGACACTGTTATTTCAGCAGCGAGAATTTTTTGCAAAGAAGTTTTTCAGAGAATTCCAATTGTTGACGAAAAAGAAGAAAATAAGCTTTGTGGATTAATATCCAGAAGTGATATTGTCAAAAAGGTCATTGTACCAGCTAAAATTCAAACTGATATTGAGAATTATTGTAATAAAAATGTCACAACAATTTGGGAAGCAACTCCACTCCCAGTTGCAGCAAAAATACTTCGATTATGTCATCAGAAAGGAATTCCTGTTATCAATCAAACTCGGATGATAGGGATAATCACTCAACACGACTTTCTTAAGGTAGCAGAAATACTTGATTCACAACAAAAAAGTCGTACAGGGCACGGAACTGAAAATGATAGCTCTTCTTGGGACAGTGAATCAGTGTTGATTATTGGCTCAAAGACTCTCACACTACCTTCTAATATGAAAGTTAGTGAGATAATGGAACGAAATATCGAAATTTGTTATCTTGGTAGCACAATAAACGAGGTTTCAAGAAAAATGGTGCAAAAGCAAATTGACCAACTTCCTGTAGTCGGAGCAAGTGGAGATCTTCTTGGAATAATCAACCAAAAAGCTATTATCAGTGCTTATGTCGATTTCTATGACAATAAAATAACTTGAACTTTAACATTTGGCGCTAGACAGATTAAGAAGTGAATTTTAGAGTTGCAATTATCTGTAGCCATCCCTGATTCTGCTGTTAGTGACTGTTCTGATATTCGGTCAAAGACCGAAAAGATTTTCCAATTTGCACGAATTGCAGCAATTTTTCAAATCAAAGAAATTTTAATATATCACGATCCATTTCTAAAGCCTGTTCGGGCCAATCGTGAACGACGGATCATTAAAAGAATACTCCAATACCTTGAATGTCCTCAATACCTTAGAAAAAGATTATTTCCCATCTCTCGAGACACTGCTGCGGTTGGCGCTCTATCTCCTCTAGCTATCCCCCACCATATAAGATCTAAGGAGTTGAAACCTAATGAAATTCGCGAGGCTGCGATTTTTCTCAATCAGGGGAGAGTATTAGCGGACGTGGGAGCAACTCACCTTCTGGAGGTCATTTCCCCGCCTAATAAACCTTTAATGAATCGTACAATCCGTACAACAATAAAAATTATAAAAACTAACGGTAACTTTAAAGCAATTGCTTTACCGTCTCCCCCCACAGATAAATATTGGGGGTACTCGGTTCATTCTTCAGCAACAACAATTTTTAAATTGCTTAGTAACAGACGAGAAATGAAAATAGCTACTTCTAGATCGTGTCAACCAATAAAACAATTTTCTATTGGGAATTTAAAAAGTAGGCATCTTATAATTGCTTTTGGAGGGCCATACAAAGGAATTCCAGAGATGACCAAATCAGAAGGAAAAAAGATTAGTGATATATTTGATGCCTGCTTCAATATAATGACATCAAACTACGGAACACGCTCACTCCGATTGGAAGAAGCAATGATGATCACATTTAGTAAGCTCGAAGATCGACTAAAAGAATCCTAGATTACTTTGAAGAATGGTGTAATTGAAAAATCGAAAGAATAAAGCAAAAAATAAAAATCTAAATTTTACGACTTTGATCTAAACTAAAATTTAAAAAAAAATTAGTATAAGTTAAAACTGAAAATAAGTAAAAAATTGTCTCCTCGTGAAAAACATTGAATGGCCGCGGGGGTACCCTAGCCAGGTCAACGGGGATAGACTCAAGACTTATTGCAACAACATCTCATAGTGAGTCATCTATTACGATAGCGTTTCGTGAGTTCAAATCTCACCCCCCGCATCACTCCATTTAATTTTCAAAGCATTCTAAGTTTTCTATTCGTTTAAATTCTTTTCCCTGTACCGAATTTTTGGAAAAATTGAAAAAAAGCAGATATTCTTGGTTATTTTTCCAGAAGGTTAATTCTTGAAGATCTTATGATAAACTTAACGGCGGATCCGACCACGTCTAAGACCCGTACGGCGAGCTGCGATCAAACCAACTTTTCTTCCTGGGGGAGCATTTCTGGAAACAGTTGTTGGCTGACCGGGTCCCTGGTGCGCACCACCACCGTGGGGGTGTGAGGCAGCGTTCATTGCTACTCCTCTGACTACAGGGAAGGATTTGTGTCCTTTTGCCCTCATATACGCTCTTTTCAAACCTGCTTTTAAGAACGGACGGTCGGGTCTTCCACCCGCTGCAATAATACCGATCATTGCACGAGCATCCCGATGAACGGTTTTTGTGTATCTGGAAGGTAATTCTATCCCTGAACCCTCTTTAGACTGCCCCCTAATTAAAGCATGTGTTCCTGATGCTCGACATAAAGTTCCTCCATCACCAGGTCGCATTTCTACATTACAAATCCATGTCCCTTCAGGAATTTTGTGAACAGGAAGAATATTTCCAACCTCTAATGCAGCATTTAAGCCTTGTTCAAATTTTTGACCTACATGAACACCTTCAGGAGCAGGAAGGAAACATTCACTTCCATCTTCATATTTTACGAGCATTAAAGGCACCCCTCGACCCCGTTCATGAATAAAATCGATAATTGTAAACTCAACCCTATTTTCCTTTTCTTTTTCCTTTATAGGTAAATATCGAGCTTTTCCACGTTTCCGATGTGAAAGTGAACGGAAAGCAGGGGAGCCTCTACCACGACGTTGCACCAGTATTCGTTTTCCCATCTTAAATACCTACTATATTATTCCAACTTCTGTTGCCAAGTCTAATGCATTATAGTCCGATGATAGCTTTATAAAAGCCTTCTTTTTACCAAGTGGAGTTATAAGAGTGTTTACTTTTATTACTTTTACTTTGTAAAGAGTTTCAAACGCATGTTTAATTTCGTGTTTTGTTGCACGACGATCAACGATAAAAACAAGAGCATTTTCGTTAATATTATCCATTTTATTAAAAGCTGCTTCTGTTATTAACGGATATTTAATTATATCCTGCAGTTGTCTAAACTTCATCTTGATTTCACATCTCACTGTGCTGAATCCTGCTCCTTAAGAAATTCAATTGCAGATTTTGTCCATACTGTTAATCTTCCAGCATGTGTTCCAGGGGCAAGATGTTCAATATTTAATTGATCAACTTTTACTATATCAACTCCAGGTATATTTCTAGCAGCAGAACATACTCCGTGATCGTAAGTAACGACTACCAGTACTGATTTACCTCCCTTATATTTCCTCCCACGTCTTTTTCCTTTACCTGGTCGAATTTGAGAATTTCTTCGTTTAGCTTTTGCTAAATCAAATGATAATCCTAAATTTTTAAAAGCCTTCTGGACTTCTTGAGTCTTTTTTAAGGATTCAAAGTCATCTGATACAATTAGAGGCAAATTCTCTATTTCTTCGATGATATGACCTCTTGATTCAACCAATATTGGATTGCTTGTTGCTGCAATTGCTGATTTTCTAGCTAAAATACGCTCCTTTTTGTTAACTTTCTCCTTAAAGTTTTGTTTTCCATCAGGAGGGTGCGTACGTCGACCTCCTACAACAAACGGTACAAAAGCACCACGACTAGCTGAATGTGTACGTGAGCCTTTTACTCTCGGAATTCTTGCTGCCCCACGGCCAGTTCCCCAACTTTCTGCTGAAGTCTTTTTTCCAGCACGTGGATCAACTCCATAAGGAATCTGTCGATTTCTACGGCTAGCTAAGACAGCTCTTTTTATCACATCAGGACGAAAAGGAGTCGAGAATACCGAGTCGACTTTCATTTTTCCAATTTCCTTACCATCTAAATTAAAAAATGGAACCTTTGAAGAACTCATATTTCATACCCCTTGAACCTAGTTTTTCGCAATTGTACTGATAAAGGTAATTTGAATATCTTCAATCGCTTTTGGTTTCGGTCTGATTGAGTCTCTCAATCTGATTAATCGTTTTGTTGACCCTGGGACACTTCCCCGAATCACACAATGTTTTCCCACCTTTCCGTACCGTTTGAATCCGCTAGTGGGAGTTACTTCTTCTCCATCTTCGCCAATTTTCAAGATTTGCTTATTATATTCTGTTCGTGCAAAATAACCTAGCTGTCCTGCTCTTGGTACTGTCCACATCACCCTAGCTGGATGCCAAGGACCAATACATCCAACAACCCGTCTTCCTTTTCTTGTTTTACGTGGAAGTATCTTTATTCCGTGTCTTTTAACGGGACCTGCAAATCCCTTTCCCTTTGTTGTAGCATTAACGTCTACAAAGACACTAGGTCCATAGACTTCTTCCAGATCAATCTTTTTATCCAGAATTTCCAAAGCATACTCAAATGCTTCATTAACTGATCCTCCTACCTTAATTTCCATTATATCTGGGGTTTTTTGTGGTAAACCTGCTTCCCTTGGTAAAGTGTGAGCCAAAACGCGTATTTCAACGATTTCGTTGAGTGTTTTTCTTATATCCTCAATTAGTTGCTTTTGTTCTTGCTTTTCCTTAGGGATCTTGATCCGTCGTTCTAAATCTTTATTAATTTTCTTTCCCCATAACTGGGTCAAAGTATGCATTTCATTCCCGATTGGATTTCTTTTATATATTTTTATGCTAAATATCATTATTGGGGGTGTTTCAAGTATTGTTACTGGAATAAATTGTTCCTGTTTGTAAAATGGGGACCTTTTATCGGTATTCACCATAGCAAGATGTGTCATACCCGCTTTATAACCTGCAAATCCTAACAGTCTTGGTTTAGAAGACTTATCTGAACTAGGCCAAGTCCTCCATCGAGCTGTATGTCTTCTCGCTCTTTTCCGTTTGTAACCAAGTGAACCACGGTGGGGTGCATGTTTTTTTCGATGACCCATTGCTTACACTCACTTATCTCTGTTCAATATAGAATAATATTGCGATAGTAAATGGACTTACTTGTATCAGTTGATACACGTCTACCTGATGCTTTTTCGGTAAATGATTTAAATCCTCCGTACTTTTGAGGATAACCCTCCATTCTCTTATAATGACGAGTTTATTGTTTAATTATCAAGAATAATAGTACTTCACAATTATCTTCAAGTGTTTCTCTAAAAAACATCTTATCCTATTCACAAACAATAGAGATGGTCTATATTGATTTATATAGAACTGCGGAATATCGCGAAAAATGAGATCTACAGTTATTTAGATAGTTGAGAGATACCAAGAGAAGGTTATTTATCTCGTCAATTATGTCACTGTTTGGAACCTGCTCATTATGTCTTCCGATCAAAATTCTAAGATTGATGATAATTCAATCCCTATAGTTTATTATGATATGAAAAGCTCAATTCTGATAATCAGCAATCCTGTTGCCCAGAATATCTTTGAAAATGGATATTTTGGCCAATGGGTTTCTGAAAATTCTCTTGCGCTAGAACCAGAAGAAATTCTTCTTCTCATGGACCGAGGACGAATCAAAGTTTATAATTCTTTATCAAAAGAACTTATTTCCCCTTCTGAAATTGTTACTATTTTTTCCAAATTAAAAAAGAATTTTTGGAGTCGCTATCTTGTCTATAAGGATCTACGAAATCGTGGTTATGTAGTACAAATGGGTACAAAAATCACTGCTCCATTCCGAATATATTCTCGTGGAGGAAAACCAGGTCAATCCGTAAGCAAAACTGTCATATTCCCTATCCCTGAAGGCGAAGATCTTGACTTAGATTTTTTGGATCAGATTGTAAATCAGACCAAAATCGATCGAAAAAAGCTTCTGCTCTCGGTTGTAGACCGTCTTGGAGATGTAACATACTATCAATCTTCTCAACTGAAACTTGAACCAAATGAGTTAGAATATGAATATAGAGATGAATCAGCACTAAATAATACTGAAAGTGAGAAAGATGAATGAAAGATACTCTCTAACTTCGGAATATACAGTTTATATCCCTGATACATCAGTCATCAT
>JBHLKC010000016.1:0-28687 GCA_048887065.1 Candidatus Hodarchaeota archaeon | reverse complement strand
TCATGATTTGGATTAGTAGGATATACTCATCAAATTCTTACGAGACCAATCAAGAATGGTGGATCTTTATATGCTGAAATTACCAATGATAATATTTTAAAATAAAACTGAATTTGATGATCTCTATACATGTTCTATGAGCCAGTTTACAACTTTAGAGTACGCTTTGATTCTATTTTTCAAATGAGTGATTCCATGGCCTTCATCTGCAAATCTTAAGAGCTTAACTGGCAAGCCTTTCTCTTTGAGCTTTTCATACATTTGTATGGATTCAGAAAGTGGAACGCGTTCATCATTATCCCCTGCAATAATGAACAAAGGTGCTATTATTTGATCGATTTTATGGATCGGACTAATACGTTTCAAAGTTTCCAAATGATCCTCAAGGCTCCCATACTCTGCTTCTCTGACTTTTCGGCGCCAAGAAGCAGTGTTTTTTAGAAAAGTTACAAAATTTGCAATACCAAAGAGGTCCACACCAGCTTTCCAAAGCTTTGGATATTCAGTCATGGCAGAGAGTACAGCAAAACCACCATAACTCCCACCGAAAATGGCTAGACGCTTCGAATCTATTTCTTTGTCTTTTTTCTTAAGATGAGAAACTAATGAATCAATATCTCGAATCGAATCTAAACGTTTATCTATGTTATCTAGATCGAGATAGGTCTTCCCATATCCCGTGCTTCCTCGGATGTTTGGTGTAATCATTGCAAAACCAGAAGATAGACAAAACTGAACAAATGGGGAGAAAGTTGGTCTGATCTGGGCTTCTGGCCCACCATGTATTAAGAAAATGCCTGGCCATCCATTTTTTGGCCTTTTTACTTTTGGAATATACCGAAAATATGGAACACGTAATTTATCAAAACTGTGAAATTCCTCTAAGGTTGTATCTATAAAACTGGCTGGATTTAATCCTGCCGTACCAGCCTCTGTTGCTTTCCAGAATTCATTAGTATCTATATCGAAGATCCAAACATTTGTGGGTGAAGTAGGGGAACTTAAAGTAAGAGCTAAAAACTTACCATCAGGAGAGACAGTCATTCCTTGAGTGAAAGCCCGTGCATCAGCAGCTGTAATGACTGTGTCTTGAGGTAGTTGAATAAATTCTAGATTTTTACATCCCTCTTTTGTGAAAATTCCACGTTGTAATTTGCTAAATCCCTCCTCATTAGATGCAAAAAATGTAAAAAGAGATTTCTCAGTCCAAGCAACTTTTTCAACATCATACTGGAGATTCTCTTCAATCTCATTGATTTTTCGTATTTCTCCATTAAGGTTTAATAACATAAATCGCAAGAATTCGCTTTCATGATCAGAAGTCACAAGCATATATTCTTCAATCCATCTATGAACATCCCATCGTGCATTCACGTCTCTTGTTAGAAAACCTGTCAATGATCGTAATTTCTTAGTCGTAATGTCATATACAAATAATTCTTGATCATTATTTCCCCGGTACTGCTGGATTATGAGAAGTCGCTCATCCTGAGAAACCAATCTAATTTTGAATATCCCAACGACTGGTTGATAAACTAATTCAGGGTTGGTGTTCTTTAACGGTATTTTATGTCTATATACTGCAAATACAGATTTATCTTTGATATTAGCTGAATAATAAACTGATTTTTCTGTGACATGAGTAATTAGGTGTTTTGCTTTAAGATCTGTAGTTATCCATGCTAATTCCCCGTTTTTATCAATCAATCCGATTTGAAAATTCTCATCGCCTCTCTGATCACTTGTAAAAATGATGGTGCCATCACTTAACCAGCGAGGATCTGTACAACGTTCGGTCTTAACATAAGTAAGTCGAGTTGGCCATAAAGTATGGTGTTTCTTGATTGGGACTGAAAAAATCTGAAATTGCCCTGGACTATCATATACAAATGTGATTTTCGTGTTTTCAGGATGCCACGCTGCTCCTCCAGCGGTTTCAATTGCTAGATACTGTTCAAAATTTCTTTGTGAAAAGATTTTCATTGAGTTTCCCCAATATTTTTAATAAACACTATACTCTTCTCTTAGTTTTATAAGCTTCTCTCAACCAAGAATCACATGTAATAGAAAAAATATGTCTGCTTTTTCATTAAGTTCAAAATTTAAGTATAATATTTTGTTTTGATGGAAATAAAATCATCTAATACGGATGTTTTAGGCTATAAAGGAATAAGATGTTTATTTTATTCGTATGCATCTCTTGTCTTAGATGAAGATAGTTCAAAAATTCTTATTCTCCTCGGATCTCTATTTAATCTTAAATTAAAATATCACTAAGCTAGAAAGGATAAATATTAGCTGGAAGATAGTTGTACATTTGGTTAGATGTTATTTCGAAAACTCGAAATATCTTCCGATTTTATTAATCTGAAATTCAAAGATTGTTTTGCCTCTAAGACCTTAGAGGAGGAGTAATTGAAATGAAAACTACAAAACTCATCCCAAAACTAGCATTCCTGTTAATATTGGGATCTTTGGTATTTAGCTCGGTCTCGGGGGTTCAAGCACCAGCAGATACCCTAAATAAGTACGAAAAGTGGGTCGAGACAAATGGATTAGCAGAGCATCAATATGTTATGCCTTGGGTCACGATTTCCGCTTCCGAAAAAAGTTGGATGCGCCCAGGTATTGGACAAACGCAGGATGACAAAGAGGCGGGTCTCTATCTCCAGCCTTATGATGTCCGAATCTTCATTGATGGAGTCGAAATCAAGACCCAAAGATTTGAATTCAATGACAAGTATGGGGAATATCAAGGTGACGGAGTCCCCGTTAAATGGGTGTTCTTTACCCATATCTTTGAACCTGGATACTTTGCAATAGGAGAGCACACGCTCAGGTACGAATTCTATTGGTATGATATGGTTGATGGTGTGAAGATCCAGCAATCATGGCTACCAGAAGAAACGCTTTTCTGGGTTGAGGAAGGAGGACCAATAATACCAGATAAGCTTAATAAGTACGAAAAATGGGTCGAAACAAATGGATTAGCAGAGCATCAATATGTTATGCCTTGGGTTACGATTTCCGCTTCCGAAAAAAGTTGGATGCGTCCCAGTATAGGACAAACGCAGGATGACAAAGACGCAGGTCTCTATCTTCAGCCTTATAATGTCCGAATCTTCATTGATGGATTCGAAATCAAGACCCAAAGATTTGAATTCAATGACAAGAATGGAGAATATCGAGGTGACGGGGTTCCCGTTAAATGGGTGTTCTTTACCCATATCTTTGAACCCGGATACTTTGCACCAGGAGAGCATACGCTCAGGTACGAATTTTATTGGTATGATATGGTTGATGGTGTGAAGGTCCAACAATCATGGCTACCAGATGAATCACTTTTTTGGGTTGAGGAAGGAGGACCAATAATACCAGATAAGCTTAATAAGTACGAGAAATGGGTCGAGAAAAATGGATTAACAGAGGAGCAATATATTAAGCCTTGGGTTACGATTTCCGCTTCCGAAAAAAGTTGGATACGACCAAGTTTACACCAAACAAAAGAGGAAAAAGACGCAGGCCTTTATTTTCATCCTTATGATGTCAAGATTTTCATTGATGGAGTCGAAATCAAGACCCAAAGATTTGCGTTCTATGACAAGTTCGGAGAAGTGATTTTCGGTGATGGGATTCCCAGAAAATTTATGTTCTTCACTCATATCTTTGAGCCTGGATACTTTGTACCAGGAGAGCATACCCTCAGGTATGAATTCTATTGGTGTGACATGGTCGAGGGTGGTAAAGTACCTCAATCTTGGTTTATTGAAGATGCGCTTTTCTGGGTTGAAGATTAGTCTCTACAGAGAAAGAGCTAAGCAGTATAATTGTAGATAGGGTTACTATAACCCTATTTCTTTTTTTAATATTGATTTGTGAAAAATTAAGGGATCAAAAGAAAGATCGAAGTTATCTTAGATTAAATCAGGGTTGTTTGGACTAAAAATGGATTCCGGCTTATTCTGGTTTGAAAAAAAGGAACTAACTTGAAGAACTAGAAAATTGTCACTACCGCTACACTTATATATCATTGTCATACATGATATACTCGTCATACAAGTGTTGTGTGGAAAACATTCGAAGAAGTGAAATCATAATGAGTAAAGAAGAAGAAATGAATGATGAGGAAGAAGGTTCTCGCAAGCTAAAAAATGTTACAATTCGTGGAATTAATTCAGAAATTTATGATGAGTTCTCTCATTCAATGAAAATGCTAAATATGACAATAGGTGATGCTGTTACTAAGATGATGAGAGACATCATTGATGATCTAGATGAAAGTTTTTCTGATCTTAGAATACCGTCAAGATTATCTTCTAAGAAGTTGTTTGGCAGACTTGAAAGAGCTGCAGTAAAACATCACAAGAAAATTATCATTACTGGAAAAGATCTAGTTGAAGCAAATTCTGCTCTGTCATTTTCGCATATTGGTGAACTTATAATATCATCTGATGTTACACGAGAGTTGTTTAATAAACATATTCGTCATATCAGTCACTGTCGAAGAGTAAGAGTCCCAGATATTTTACCTAAACTTCTATTGTTATCTAGGATTAAATTTTGTCGTAATGTTGAGATCTATTCTACCGAGGATGATGCCATTAAGGATGAGATTATATCTGATTCTGCACCATTGAACGATTCAAGCCCAGAGGAATTTGATGAAATAGATGAGGATTATGACTAAGGCGTATATCTATTAAATTCAGTACTGGGTGTGATAAATAGAATGAGTTCTAAAGTTTTGAATCCAGCACAATTAAAGAATAGTCTGTTAACCCACATTGAAGATTATCGTAAACGTGTTAAAAATCAAGATATTACACTGAATGAGACGAAAGAACTAATTGAGAACCTTCTATTTGAACGAGAAATCATAATAGAGGAATTTCAAGCCTATAAAGAAGCACAAACAAGATTAATTCCACAGATATATCGAAGTGAGAATGATCTTAATATCCTTGTTAGTGAAATTGATGAAACATTATACAACGATTTCATTAGCTTGTCTCATAAAATCCAGCTATCACCTGGTGAAGTCCTTTCTTCATGCATGAAAGATTTAATTACGAGTTTTGATGGAACTTCCTTTCCTCTTTTTTCCGCTGATAATCTTGAAAAACTTATATTACGGAGAAAGTTTGACATCAAAATCAGTCATCAAGAGAATCTTATAATTTCACAAAAAGATCTTGTTGAAATGGGTGTTAAAGTTAATTTTGACCATATTCGCACATTAGAATTTTCTGATGTTGATCTCGACACTTTTATCACCTTCGTTGGGTCAATTGATCATTGTAATCTTGTCTCTGTTCCCAAATCTATTCCAAAGTTAATCTTATGGAGCAAATGCCATAATTGTTCCCATTTTCAATTTCTAGATCCAAATAAAGATAAGCCGATTCTCCAGTATGCTAAAGAGGCTAATCAGGTTGTTGAAAATTGGAAAAATAATGGGACTTAATAGATCAGTACTTAACATGTTTGAGGATCATATTCTTTTGACTCGGGCAGTCTTTTAAAGAGAAATCAATCTTTTAGTTCTTCGTAGTAAGTCAATTAGTTGAAAAGAAAATCACGTGTATAAAATTACAATCATCAATAGAAGAAAACATAGAAGTGAACACAGTCCTCCAAGAAAGTAAAATTTGGTAGAAGGTAATAGCTTTTCAGTTAAGATGTGAATGCCAATCTGCGTATTGGCTAAAGGTTCGTAAGCTCTGATATCAGGTCGATCTTCCTCCCGATAATCAAGCCACTTGAAACGATAATATGATATCCCAATCAATAAAGCTGTTATGAAACCGATAATTACACTCAAAAATAATGCAGCAATAATATGTCCCACTCCATACGAATAACTAGAATTTAACATAAATTTTCACCACCCACACAAAGCTGCCCTAATACAATTTATAAAAGATAACATTCCAGAACTCCTTTCAGTTTGCCATTAGGGGATTTTTTATTCTATTTTTTTATCCCCTTCACTTTTATAAATGTCGGATAACCAACGTTCACTGACATCTCATCAATTAACTTTTAATTAAAGAATTAATGAAAGCAACGCCAAACGACATCTATGTCAGAAGAAAAAAGGTGAAAAACTCCCTCCTTACATTATCGAGTAACTACCTTGTATAAAGCCGTTCGACTTCAGGTTGGGACACGACATAGAGCGCTGCGATAGCAAAAATGGTGCCAAAGGGAAAGTTAAACAGATACCTAGACTATTAAAAAGATAATGAGTAATCTCCACAATTCTAATTGCATTAACTGTAATCCTTAAAATCAAATATGCTTTTAATAATTTAACCAACGTTAAAGAAGGTGCTATTCACTATTTTTGCCAAACTTGGAAAATAAAGCAAACGTTACTGACAAACAACTGCCCACTATAATGATGAGTTCGGAAAATACGACCTTTGAAGGTGTGAAAAATAGTTATTTACAGAAAAAGAAAATTTTTGCTGCTATTAGTGACACTATTTAGTGTTTTCATTTTTACAATGGAATCTGCATCTGCTTGTTCAATCATTACTGTTTCTTCTATGAATTCAGTATTCTTTGGTTATAATGAAGATGAATCTGAAGGTGATAGCACCATCCACGACCTTTACTTGGTTTTTTCCCCTGAAAACACCTCTTATTGTCACGAAGTAACTGAAACCTATGGTCATCTGTTCATCCTGTACAAGACAAACAATATGGCTAGCGCGCGAGTTGGTATGAATACGGAAGGTTTAGCAATTAGTGGGAATGGTATCTCGGAATACCTAATAAATCCTCACCCTGAGAGACTCTATGATTTAGATGAGTACAGTTTCTATAATAAAGTCCTCGAGGAGTGTTCAAATGTTAGTGAAGCTATCAACATGGCTCGTGAGTTTGATTTTTCGCCAGCAATGGCTTATCAGATGCACATTGCCGATGCTAATGGAGATGCGGTCATTATTGCTCCCAGATCAGATGGTGAAGTCGCCTTTGTTCAGAAAGAAAATAGTAGTTATTTGATCTCAACGAACTTTAATCGAGCTGATTCAGAAAATAAAGAATACCCTTGTCCGCGATACGAGAAAGCAGAAGCAGAATTAGAAAAAATTAAACCCGAAGATGATTTGAAGCTGGATTTTATTCGTTCAATTTTAGATGCTCTTCACTATGAAGGTTTCCAAACTAATACCGTTTATTCTCAAATCTTTGATCTGAAAAATCGTATAAGTTATCTGTATTACTGGCACCATTACAGTGAGGTAGTTTCTTTAAATTTAACTCAAGAATTGACGAAAGGAAAGCAGCAAATTCCATTACTTACGCTTTTCTCGCAGGAACTAATTGACAAAGGTTCACAGGAATTTCAAACCAACCAAACAATCGTTCTGGAGATTACTCTCGTAGCAATAATTATAGGGGTCGCTTTCGTAGTTCTCTTAGGAATAAGTGTCCGAAGAACTGCGAAAAATTCAACTCTCCCCACTAAGTGGAAAATTCTGCAAATCACTATCTTTCTTATTGGGGGAGCAATGGCATTTTCCTTTCTTCTTACGGGTCATATTTTAACTCCATATGTTCTCGCGGGAAACTATCTTAGTAATTCTGGTAAAATTCAAACAATAATACAAGAGGTTATTACTGTTTATTTGATTTTAGCGGTTTGTTTTGGAATAATTGCAGTAATTTATCTCCTAATAAGAAAACATGTCTTCCCACAGACAATAACAAGCGAGTAGGATATTACGATATAAACTACCCAGAATGTAAGGAAAAGAGAACACAGTTATACCCTCATTCAAGAAATTCGACTATATTGTTGATGAAGAAAAAGGGATTTAGAGGTTATCAATTGTAGTAGAAAGGAACCTAATTATTAACAAAGCTACAAAGGGTTTTTTTCTTATGTATACAATAATAATTATCACTAATGTGGTATTTGCAAATAAATTTAAAAATAGTAGAAGAATTTAGAAGACTTTTCAAAAATTATGACTTCATTTTTGAAGTCATTTTTGAATATAACCAACGTTAAACGACATCTCCTCTATGGAGAAAAAACAAGTGAACAATAATGGATGACAGATAAATGTTTTAAAATGCTGATATAACTATTGGAAGACTAGTCTACTGCTCAGTGGTTGAGATAAATAGGAACGTGTCGAACATGAAGGTATTGGGATACGCAGCAAAAGCAATAGGACAACCACTGGAACCATTCACCTACAAGCAACCAAAAATAGATACACATGATGTCCTGGTTTCGGTAACGCACTGCGGTTTGTGTTATACTGACATCCACGCTATCGACAACTACTACGGAATAACCACCTTTCCCTTTGTCCCTGGTCACGAGATTGTTGGATATGTGTCAGCTGTGGGCCGTGCAGTATCCAGCCTCAAAGAAGGGGATCGGGTTGGCATTGGCTGGCAGGGTCGTTCTTGCATGAAATGTGAGTGGTGCTTGCAGGGCGAAGAGCATCTCTGTATGGACATCGTGTCGTCAGGGACATGGGTTCCCTATGGCGGTTTCTCGTCCTCTGTCTGTGTGGATAGCCGTTTTGCATACCCGATTCCGGACACCATGCCCTCCGAAGTGGCTGCAGTACTCTTGTGCGCTGGGGTCGCGGTTTACTCACCGCTCGATTCTTATTTAGCTCGTCAAGGGAAGAAAATTGGCATTATCGGCGTGGGAGGGCTGGGCCACCTCGCATTACAGTTCGCTCAAGCCCTCAACTACGAAGTAACCGCCATTTCCTCCTCTTCAGACAAGAAGGATCAAGCGCTAGCATTTGGCGCAGACCACTTCATTGTTTTAGACGACCAGACCAGCATGCAACGAGCAATGTTCAGCTTCGACCTACTGTTATGCACCGCTCATGGCAAGATAAACTGGGAGGTACTGTTGAATACCCTGAAGAAAAATGGGAGTCTGATCCTTACCGGCTTCCCAAACATCGCATTCAATTCGACGGACCTCGTGGCACACCAACTATCGATCACCGGTTCCTTCCTTGGCAATCGTATTACAATGCGAGAGATGCTTTCGTTCGCACAGGAGCACAGTATCGTTCCCAAGGTAGAGCTAATGCCCATGACGAAGGTAAACGAAGCTATTCGAAAAGTTAAGGAGAACAAGGCACGCTACCGAATTGTTCTATATAACGACATCGAGGAAGTGGGACTCTAAATTCTTAGAATTCTCTGAAGACACTTTAGTCCTGAAATATCTTTATCCAAGAGATCAAATCTTAAGATTATGTCCAAAGAGAGAAATTTTTATTTCTTATATAGTAGATGTGCAATAACCAACGCTATTTTCGTAATTTATATAAAAATTGTACTCATGAAAAAATTTACATTAGGAAGACAATTCTGTTAACGAAATCTCTTTCTTTCCTCTTTTTCAGGACTTTTAAAGCTAAAAATCTATAAATTGTATAATTAGTTTCTCCCTTTAAATGATAAATAAATGGTTTTTAGTGCCTGAACACTTATCGAGAAATTTGTTCAGGCTCTGTACACTACTGTTTGGAGCATAGTTATATAAAGGGTGAATTTTTGGTCTTACTTGCAACATATGTTGCAATAAAAAGGTGTTAAAAATGAATGTCATAACAAATTCATTTTTCAGATCAGTAGTAGTGACTGTTGTTGTAGTAATCGCTTCAATTGGGTTTGCATTTATAACAGATCCAACTGCAGTGTTTATATCTCAACATCAGTTTGAGTTTCAACTAACGGATGAAGTAAATGATGTAAATGTTAGTTATCTAGATATTATTGAATATGGTTCGTATAAGCAAGGGAAGTATGTTGTATTATACTTAGAGGTCGCGTCAAAGATTAATCACAGTACCCCAGGGCCCATATATCTGTTGACAGTTGTGGCGAAATATCCTAATGATGATACTGCTCACATCTATCGGAATGAAGTTTACAATGGTACTGAACAGATGTATCAATCGGATGTGACTATCACTGGTAATCGTCTAGAGGTTGCTTTCTCCATTGATAACTTTGTCCCGAACTCTTATATGATTGGTATTGAAGTTCGAGCTTCAGGCTTTACTTCAGAAGATTCTAGTCCTTCTGCGCGAAATAATCCCTTGAAAACACGATTCTTAGGAATAATCTAACGACAACTTCTTCTTTTTCGAGGTGATCAGAGATGAAACAAATATCAGAAAACAAAATAAAATTGGAGGATTTTCTTGTCAACAAGCAAATTACTTCAATTTTTTTGCTTTTAAAAACCAGTGATAGACCTTTAGGTGTCCGAGAAATCCAAAGGAACCTTAATATGAGTAGTGCTGGTAGTACTCATTGGCATTTACAAAAATTACTTGAAAATGGTGCCATTCGACAGGTTGAAGGGAATAAATACCAGCTAGTTGACAAGTATGATAAGCTTCGGAGTATTCCCTTAAGAGTAGTTTTGAACCATTATTTCGTTGGAAATAAACTTGTTCCTAATGTCTTTTTCCTAATGTTCTTCCTTGTAAATGTCTTAATCCTCGCTATTCTTGCGGTCATTCTTGATTTGTGGATTTTAGGTTTTTTCTTAGGCTTTTCCAGCACAATAGTTAGCTTGTTCATCATTTTTCGGTTCTACCATCAGATTTTGAGAGATAAGGAGTAAAGGGAGTCATATTCTACACACTCCTTAATTTTCTTTATTTCTTACTCGATGAACCTATTTTGAGATTTATACCTCCCCTCCTTAATCAATTAACGAGGACATGATTTTAATTCATCTAATCAATGTTATATGTAAAATTATATCTCATTTTATATAAAAAACTAGTGTTATCCACTGTTATATGAATAATTATTGTCAATCTATTTTCTAAATTCATATTCGGATAACCTTCTACTCAATTCGAACGAACATGAGTCCAAACCACAAAAATCCTAATTGATCCAGGTAAAAAAGCCCTTGGACGTGTTAAAGCGGATTTTGTTTATGCTACACATCGACATTTGGACCACACTAGAGGAATTGAGGAATTCTTGAAATTCAATGATGAATCCTCTAATCTTATTTGTAACGAAAAAGTAGCACAAGTGTATGTAAAATGGAAGAATAGAGTAAAAATGATTGAAGATGGAGAGATGATGGATAAATAATCGTATAAACTTGAATTCATTACTGGTAGGCATGGTCTTTTCTCTAGAGAAATGAATATTGGCATAATAGTCCATTCTCCTTCGTTTTCATTTGGACATTTAGGTGATAGTGTTTCTTTTGAAGGCTTTGTTGCAAAGAAAATAGATATGTTGGCAGTACCAATAGCAGGAATGATGACTGCTTCTCCTAAGAGAGCTATTAAGGAATTAGAAACATTTAATCAACCACTGCCACTCATTGTCCCAATGCACTGGTTTTGGAGGAGTCCAAAAGGTTTCTGTAGAAAAATAACTGCAAAATTTCCTACTGCAAAATGTATTATCCCTAAAACAGGAGAGATTATAGCCTATTAGGGATTTAAGCGAAGTGAAATATATCACAAGTCTTGGACAGAAACACTTTATCATATAGAAGTTTTGTATTTATCTTATCGGAAGAATGATATGAGAAAAAAACCAAAATAATCAAAATTTAAAGAATTGTAACATCTATCTCTTTTGCTATTCTTTTTACTGTGCTAACAAATTTCTTCAGATCTTCCTTTCTAGTTCTATGATTCGTTATTGCCACCCTTATCGCATATTTACCATTCAATCTCGTATGAGAAGGTACTGCAATACCCCGTTCCTGAACTTGGAGAACAATTTCCTCATTTAACTTATTGAGAATTTCCTGATCCATTCCCTCTTTCTTGAATCTGAAACACACAATATTCATTGCTGTAGGTGCAAGCAATTCTAAATTTTCTTCTTTTTCAATCAAGTCTGTTAAATACTTGGCTTGTTGGATATTCTGCTCAATTAATTGCCCAAATTTTTCAATACCATGCTCCTTCATGGTCATCCAAATTTTTAGGGTTTTAAACTCTCCAGATAATTCAAATCCATAATCACTATACCATATCTCAGGGCCTCCTGCACCTCGCACGCCATGTGATAAATATTCTGGAACTAAGGCAAAAGAGTTGTAATGGTCTTTGTGGCTCTTAACCAGCACACACCCAGCCGCGTAATTAGTATGAAACCATTTATGGAAGTCTATAGCAATCGAATCTGCAAGTTCCATCCCATCTGCAAGGTGATATGACTCAGGAGCTATTCTAGTTAAGGCACCAAAGGCACCATCGATATGAAACCACATGTCATATTGCTTTGCAATATCTGCTAGAGCTTTAAGATCATCTATAGCCCCTGTGTTTACAGTACCGAGATTTCCAATGACACAGATAGGAATGTAGCCGTTCTTTTTGTCTTTACTTATTGCTTTCTTTAATTCTTCCAGATTAATTTGGTAATCTTCAGTCACAGGAATTTTTCTAAGATTTTTGTTTCCAATCCCTAACAGTTCTACTGCTTTCTGAAGACAGCTATGCCCCTCTGTAGAGCAATAATATGTTATTTTAACCTGTTTTGACTGTAAACCTTCTTCTCGCACATTAAATCCCGTTTTTACATTTCGTGCAACAGTTAACCCAACAACACTTGCCATGGAAGCGCCTCGAGTTATCAATCCCGATGCTTGTGGGTCATAGTTCAACATTTCTTTGACCCACTCAAGAACCTGACGCTCTACATAAATTGCCATATGTTCCAAACCTCCAGAAGGTTGGTTTATTGCAGAAGCAATGAAGTCTCCATAAGCCCCAAATAATGTTCCTGTGCCCACAACCCACCCCCAGAAACAGGGGTGGGTATTTCCTAATGTATAAGGTATTATCATTTTTCTTATTTCATCATAAATTGCGCTGATCTTCTGACTTTCTTTAGGGATTGGTTTTCGAGCTCTATCTTTAATTTCTGATGGGATAGGTTGCCATACTGGTCTTTCTCGGATTTTCTTCAGATGTTCGATCATATCATTGACAATCTGATGGCCTATTCTTCTTTGCTCCTCCCAATCTTTAGGATCTAACGTCTCTTCAAACAAAAAAAGAGTTCCTCCTTATTCTGGATCAAGTTTGGCTTAAGAGTGATTTTTTTTAGTTATTAATTTGTTATTTATAATCATTGGTCATTGAAAGTATCCAGAATTTGTATATTTTCCCCGCTTGATGATAATTATCTGCAACCCCTTTTCACTCTCGGCTCAATATCTTACGTTAAATGATATAAAGTTTAGGACACTAGTTTTTCAGTCTTCGAATAAATTACAATTTATTCGTATTTATTCAAGAAGCATGATCCAATGAGTATGTATTCATTGGAACAACCGCTGCTATTATTTATTGATCTTCTGTTCTTCTTTTGCTTCTAAATAATTCTTATTCCACGTAGTAATGTAATCTTCTTTATTCACAATTGGTTGACTGACGTATCCTAAATCTTCTTTGTCTAGTTTTCCTTCTCTAATTAATTTTTCACCCATAGTTTCTAAAGTTGATAAAATATCCTTATTTTTCTCCGTTTCTTCCCTTAAAGCATAAGCATGAGGACGAAGGATTACTCCAGCGAGTTCTGTGGAAGTATTCAAGGCAATTTCTTCCAAGATTTTTAGCACTACATTCAGATTTTCAATTTCCCACCACCCTCCGGTTATTACTCCGATGATTTTGGAGATTTTTACATTATCATGAAACTTAGCTCTTGTTCTTCCATTCTTATACTCTAACAATGGTTCTACAAGCGGACACAGTCTATTAATGAAATTCTGCATCATTCCTGGAAGGGGAATATAAACAGGTATTGCTAGGACTAAAATATCAGTTTCTCTTAACTTTGGATAAATTTTCTGCATATCATCCTCAATAAAACATTCACCAATTGTCTCTCCCCAACATTTAAAGTCACCGACACAAGGACGAATTTTCTGCTTTTTAGAATAAAGGAGCTCAACGTTAGCTCCAGCTTTTTCCATTCCGTTAATAAAAGGAGTCAGTACAAAAGCTGTGTGACCCTTTTTGGTTCTTGCACTCCCATTAATAACCATAACATTGGACAAATTCAATTCCTCTTCATATTTTTAACTTGAAATTGGTGGACAGTAAGAATTTTTTTCAGTATATTAAAGTTCATCGAAAACTGATTTTTTTTTTGTATTGACACTGATAGAACGATCTAGAAATTCCCTAACAAGTTCATGGATTTGAAAGAGATTCTAGAAAGCTTATAACTCTTTTCTCATAATCTGGATGGTTCTCGATGTTATAATGGGTTGTATTTTCAGGAATCCATAGTACAGAGTCTTTTAGCTCCTTATGCAAACGCTTTGTCAATTCTGATGGCAAAATATCATCATTCTTTCCATGAATTAACAAAGTTGGTACATCAATATGTGACACAGCGTCTAATGGGCTATATTCCCATTTACGATTGTTCCTAAATTTAATCTTGGTCACAAATTTTATCCCAGGCATTAAGATTGGTGTAAACCACTTTAAAACTGGCCTGTAAACGTATTTCAAACTGTGAAGAAAAGCAAAGGGGGTAGCTTCAGCAATCACTGCCCGAATCAAGGGATTTCGAGCCGCAACTATTAATGTTGCTCCCGCACCAATTGAATGCCCGCATACTACAGCTGGTTTTCCCCACCAATTCACACAGGATTCAAGATCTTGAGAGAATCGCAGAATGCTCATCCCTGTTAATTCTTTATCTGAATTTCCATGGTCTCTTGCTGAAAACAGAATCGTTGTGTATCCATGTTTTCCAAAAATTCTTGCTCGAGTGACCATACGATCTCTATTGCGTGCCCAACCATGCATGAGTATTATCGCAGGATTAATCTTTAATGAACTTTCATCGTTTACTTCTTTTAAATTTTCTGGGAAAACAACCCAACATTCCATGGTTTTTCCATTAATAGTGGGTATACGGCATTCTTTTATTGTACCCCAATCTGGATTCTCTTTAACTGGCATTCTTGGGAAGTTTGCGAGGATTAAAGTAATACTTAAGGCGATAAACAAATAAGCGATCAGTATAATGGCTAATAATAGTATAAATTGTATCATAAATGGGACTCTACCTTTTATTGTTTTATTGTAGAGCTTGTCAATGATGATGGTATTATAACAGATTTTCCTGATCATGCGAATTAAAAGTCATTCTTTCGAATTCACTTGAGTACCCTTTGCGGTTTCTGAATTATACCCTCATTCGATCATCAAAAACGCATACCGATTCATTTTTTCTGAATAGTCCTTAAGAACCTGAATTGGATAATCAATGTGTCGCACTGTAGTGAAAACATCTATAGCCATTCCCTCTGGTGTGGGACGCGAGAGCCTAGGATGTTTACAATTAGCTCTCACTTTTGTACAATCAGGACAGATTTCGCAGCTACCCATAAAAAGGAGAAAGGTTTTCACATACCCAGCTAGAAAAACTTCTCTTTCAAGATCTGAAAGTTTTAAATTAATCTCATTCATCCAAGCATGTCGTTCTTCAGGATCCTTAAACTTCTTCCCAAAATGGAAAACCACTGCTTCCTTATATTCTCGAAAAAATTTTTCGCATTCGGAGACAGAGGGGTTATTTGGAGGACAAGAGGCTTTTTGGCCATATTCTGGGCATCCATAAATACATTTCATCCGAACCCAATGAGAAACAACAATTTTCGCTGGATCTAACCATTTAAAATCGTTAAAACCGTTTTTTAGGAATATTTCTTCCAGATCTTTTCTATTATTCATGACTATCCCGCAAATACCTTGCTCATGATGATTCCTTAAAAGGAAATAGTTATTGGCTAAGAAATAGCTTTAACCAAACAGCTCTTTAAAACAAAAATAAAAAGAGAAGGAGGGGAATGATCCCTACTCCGTCACGCTCTAGTAATTCCTCTTTCTTTCAATAATAGGTAACCAAGTATTTCTACAGCGGAGAGAGAAGCAATTAAGTCAAGAATTACAGCAAGACCCAATAATGAACCTAAATCAGGAGGCATCCTGATAAAGATCTTCTCTGTACTTGAGCCAGAATACCACTGAAAGCCAAGATCAAAGGTTGTTACTAAATATGCGACTTGAGTCTCTGATATAATTCCAATTGGATATTTTACGATATATGAATAGGAAAATTCGACCCCAGCAGGCATATAATCCCAAAATTCTGAGAATGAATCTGAGATTAGTGTAAAATTCTCAATTGGATAATTATCATCGATCATAACCTTGCATGTAGCAAATTTTTGATGTTCCAGTGGTACTGATAGCAGGTGATGCTCAATTATTAAAATATGACTTTGAGAAATATGCTCCATAGGTTGAAACAGTGGCTTTGAAACATTCTTTGACTAGAGGAGTAGCCAAAAGTTCAAATCTGGTGAAAATAGAAAAAGATTTGAGGGAAGTGGCAGGAAGTATGGCAATTAACTACAAAAATCAAAAAGTTAAACCGTTAAAAACAGAACAACCAGTGAAAATGAACATTACTTTCTTATCCAGTTACTTTGCTGATACTGCAGAGTTATTACCGATGATTAATAGAATCGATGGATTAACAGTTGATAATTCTGCGGAAAATATGATCGAAGCTTGCAAGATATTTGAATTATTGGTTATTGCTACTTTAGGAATATCAGGAATTCACCAATGATTTGAATAAAAACATTTGTTATCAAATTGATTGTTTCTTAAAGAAGAAATAAAAGGAATTGCGAATTATTTTAAAAATAATTGATATTTATAATCCTAAATTGCATATAGTGTATAATTATTTATATAAAAATCATTCCTATTGGTTTAAACTCACAGAAGGGATAAATAATTCATAAACTAAGAATATTTATACTAATTTTCACCTTTACTTTCTGTTTTGTCCAGACAAATGGTCAAATTGGGCCTTTCTCTGGAATTGATCAATATCCTCAGTTAGAATACAAGGTAGAAATTGGAGACACTCAGACTTATCGATATTTGAGATTTTACGATTCTCGACAACAAGATCCGTCTAGACAAAATCGTACTTACGTTGATATTAACGGAGAGTCAATCACTACTACTCTGAAAGAAGGGACTGAAATTAAATATGAAATCATTGGAATAAATGAAACCGATATCGATTTTAGAATTTCAATTGATGATCAAGTAACATATGAGGAAAGAATCCGTAGCAGTATTGTTATTCAAACAGGTGATAAAGGAAGTTTGGAAAACGCTTTCAACGACGACGAAACAATCACCATCCAAGATGATTATATTATAGAGACAGTGAATGACTCTTCATTCGTAGGAGACGATGGAGTATTTTATAACTTAGATATCTACTATATTACCAAGTGGGATATTAATACTGGTTGGCTTGTTCGGCAGTATGTATTAGTTTATGATTCAGATTCATTATATTTCGATTCATATTCAATGTATTACGAAACTGAACTAGTTATGGCTGATTTTCAAACAGGAAATTCAAATAGTTCAAATGAGAACAGAATGATGAGAATAGGCTTGTTTGCTATCATTATAATATTTCTTACTTTCGTCATTTTTTACCCTAAAAAGAACTAAGAAAAGAAGTTAGATTAACCATAATAAGAAAGTTTTTAAACGGTTTACTAACTAAAATTGTCTTAGTAGATTAAGGAGGTGCTTGTCTAGATGATGTATGAATGTATGAATCAGAAATCCTTGTTTTTAGCATCTGGGAACAAACACCTCGGATTACATTGTTAGATAATAACTGTAATCAGTGATGTTTGTTCTTCTATTGCTTTGTTAAGGTTTCTCTTTTAGACTGCTACTGAACTCTATTCGCTGTGTGAAGAAGACTCCAGAACTTCTATGAAGAAATTAGGAGTTTTGGTATCATGTTAGCGGAGCCTCTAGATCTTTAATCAAGCATCAATAGGGGTGGAGCAGTCTAGCATAATCATTCTAGTAAAAGGCCTTCTTAAAAGAGAATTTAACCATATAAAAAGAGTCATCATTAGAAAAAATCTGTGAAATAAAATGAAAGATGTCTATAATCAAAAATCAACTTACAACTCAAGGAGATTTCTCTCAATACTAATTATACATAAAATGATCCTTGATAAGGATCTTAAGTACAAAATAAGAAAGATTAATTTCAATTTAGGTAATTTCAGTATAGGATAGTGGAAATTTAAATGAGTCAAGATCATAATCAAAGACTTGGTTTTGATAGGTATAGTAAAACAACACACGGGAGAGAAGAATATCGCACAAAATCTAAAAGTACAACCAAAAAACAATTAACAGAAGTAACCATTACAGAAGCAAAACGACAGCTTTTAGCAACTGGGAAAATAAACAAGGTTATTTCAGTTATTGGTGGGGGAAAAGAAGCTACGGTTCTTTTAGCTGAAAATATGAATGAAGAATTAATTTGTGCGAAGGTTTTTCGATATTTTACCAGTACAATCAAAAAGCGTCTACGAGGGACTATTCATCTTCTCCCTAGTGACATGGCTGTATTAGCTGCGAAGCAAGAGTATTGGAATCTAGTAGAAATGCACAAAATTGTTCCAGTTCCAGAACCTCGTCTCTTACTGGATAATATTGTCATCATGGAGTTTATTGCTGAGAAGAAAGGATCTTCTATTCCAGCCTCGCTACTTAAAGATAGTGAACTGAATAGATTTGATCTCGAGGAGCTTCTTCATGAATCTATCGACATTCTTGCCCAACTTTTCTTAAGATGTAGCTTCATTCATGGAGATTATAGTGAACATAACCTGATGTTAACTCAAGAAGGTGTATTGATAACCATGGATGTTTCACAATCAGTTCAGTTTAATACTAAGACATTCACAGAAACACCAGTTAGAATAAGAGTGGATAGAGCATTAAAGCTACTTGAAATGGATATTAAAAACATCAACCAATTTTTTAGAAGGATTTATCGTATTTCAATTGATCCTCAAGAAGTTATTACAGCAATAACAGAAGAATTACCCCAAAAGCTTCAGGATTTCTTAACCGAAAGAACTATGGATATTTATCCATCAGATCTTTATTCTCCAGAAGCTTTTGTAGGAAAAGAACAATATCGTGATGAAATTTTCTATCAAAGAACTGGAACTTTTCGACAACGACCCAAATAGGAAATTAAGAAAAAAAAGGTGACTTTAGGAAATTGGATCATCAAGAAACAGAGGTTTTAGAAGCCAAGAATAAGGCAAATTCACGAATTTTCGTCATTTTCAATCAAAACCTAGCCTTCATTTCATTGCTAGAAGAGATCTATGATGCGTTAGATGATCAAGAAGAAAAAGATTTCATGTATTATTTGATTGAGGCCAAAGAAATAGTGAAAAAATGGAATAGAAAGACAAATTGTAACTCAAGATTCTAATATAACCTCTCTTAAATGTATTACTACTAAATGAATGTGAGCAGGAGCTGAACTGGATCAAACTATAATTGATTATTTATGCTGTGAATACTGGAGAAAATGAAAAATGGATTTTGAAATTGTTGATGAATTTCTGATTTGGACGGAAGAAGGGTATGGAAATAGTGCAGCGATCGATTTGGGAGGAAAAGTTATTGCAATTGATGCTATGTTCAATTGGGAATTAGCAAAAGAATGGAGAAAACTCATAGAACAGTACTTCAATCAACCAGTCTCTGGATTAGTTCTGACACATCATCACGCTGATCATACTTTTGGAAATCAAGTTTTTTCGGATTTACATATCATTTCAAGTTTTGAAATACGAAAAATCACGAAGCATTTTGAACAAGAAGTCTGGGTTAATGAGGCTCCAGAAGACTTGGCAGAGTGGGAGGCGAGTGGGTATGGAGTAAAAGGGCTTCAAATTACACATTCAAACCTCTGTTTTGAGAATAAAATAAAAATTTTCGGAGAGAGGACATTAGAGGTTATTCAAGCTGATGGTCATACAGGTGGTAGTACCTATTTATGGGAACCAGAAACTAAGACCTTGATTGCTGGTGATTTGGTATTCAACAAACAATTTCCATATGGAGGAGATGAAACTTGTGACCCAATTCAATGGCAAACAGTTATGGAAAAGCTAATTGCTTTAAAGCCTAAAACAATTATCAGCGGGCATGGACCTCCAGCTAGTGACAATGATCTGACAGAGATTAATAATTTCTTTATTAAGAGTATTGATTTCATAAGAAATAAACTTAAAGAAGGCCTTACATTTCAAGAAATTGCAACAGATTCTAATTTTCCTGAATATTATTCTCAGGATCGCGTGGAAAGAAAAAACGTTACCATAGAAAGATGGGTAGATTTTCTAAAGGAAAAAACTAGATAGAGACAAACTTGTGGTCTTTATAGAGCAAAATTAATTATCAAGAGTGATTCATGAGGAACTATATAGTGAAAATTATCGAACTTGAGTTTAAAGAATTTTCCAAGGTTCATTCTATCTTTAAAAAAACTTTACATCTTATTTTTACAATCGATGCAGTCTTAGCTGGAAATAGTCCTGGAAGAATCTGGGTAGATCAATTCAAGGATCCAAAGAGCGCTTTTTTGTGGGATAAGGCACATTGCTATTATTTTACAGGAAACCCTGGAAATACCAATTTTAATAGCGCAATTAAGGAATTATTTTCTGAAACCATAATCCCCTATGCCATAGCAAATCATCGTGACATCTACAAAATTGAGTATGCTTCAATAGAGTGGGAACCGATTCTTGACGAATTACTAAAAAAAACACCTCCTATAAAGAGTGCTAGGGTGTTTTATGGATATAAAAATCAAAAGAAACCTGAAAGAAGTGATATTCCTCTAAATGACTTTATCATTCAAAAAATTGACAAACAGCTTTTGAACAGTACAATAAAAAATGTGGATTCAATTATAGATGAGATAAATCAATGTTGGAATTCAATTGATGAGTTTCTCACCAATGGGTTTGGTTTTTGTCTTATCCACAAACCTACAGATGAGGACACATCAGTTCAAGGGTGGTGTACAGGAGAATATTTTAGTGATAGCTCATGTGGAATTGGTATCAAAACCTTCAAAGAATATCAAGGACGAGGTTTTGCTACTGCTATGGCGTCAACTTTCGTTGAACATTGTCTTTCAGTCAATATTCGACCTCATTGGGATGCTTCGGCTAGTAATCAAGTTTCTAGGCGCGTTGCTGAAAAAGTTGGTTTTGAGAAGATCCAGAACTACACTGTTTTATTTGGATCCTTTACTAAGAATGATCGTTAGTTAATGCTTTGTTTCCACATCAAACTTAAACATAGGACTCTTTTAATATTATAAATTATATCAGATAATTCTTTTCAATATTAACTTAATCGTACATGGTAAAAATAACGTCGTTGTTGTTGGCTATCAATACGATGAAGAGTTTGTTTACTATCTTCTAGTCTATCCTCGCACAAATCAAGATTCCCTTCCTTTTCAAACATTTCCTTCAATTCTGTAGCAGCAGCAGTTTCTTGGATCCAGATATTTCTTGCGTTTTCAGTAAAATCGATCGTTTGAAATGTTAAACCATTTTTTGTTAATGCTTTGGCCAATCTAGTATTTTCGGCCTTCAATACATCTAGAGGTTCGTTATTTTCACGAAATTGAGCGGCAAATATTCCCATTTGGCCGTTCGGCGTTAAAATTTCTTTTAATATAGTAATTGTAGCTTCCATGTTTTCAACATTCCATGAATATAATGTATCAATCGCGATAATTGCTGAGAATGAGGATGGGGGGAAGTCTAATTCATTCATGTTACCAATTTGGAAGTCTAAATTGTTATTTTTTGACTGTAAATGAGTTTGAGCATAATGAATTACTTTCTCTGCGAAGTCTATCCCGAGAATTCGCGCCCCTGTCTTGGTAGAGATATAGTCTGCAATTTTTCCTACTCCACAACCTAAATCAAGAACGAAATCAGTTGAATTCAAGTTTAATGCACTCATCATTGATTTCAATTGCTCCATGTCCAATACATTGAACTGACATAGATTTTTTCCAAAAACTCGTTCACAAAATAGGGCATAAGCTTGACTATTAGCGCTTCTAACCAGAATATCCCCAAACCATTCACTGATCTGTCTGGTACGTATCTTTTTTCCAATGATCATTCCTAGTTCAGTAAGTGAGTATTTTTCTTCTTTTAAACTTAAAAAATTCCTTTGAATCAATGAATCTAATAGAGCTGGACAATTAGTAATCTTATCTTTAACCGTTCTGAGTTCCATTATTCCTTCTTTTGTTAGTCTAATTTTCAATTTATCATTTACTATTATCTCATCACTTTGAGGATCTTTTGGTAAGTTTTCCAGTTCGTAAATTATTCCAAGGAGAATTTCTTCCTCTTTAGAAAATTCCAAATTTTCGTAAATGCTCAATTTTAGCATCCTCATTTAGTACTAATAGAAAAGTACAGTCATCAACAATAGAGGAGAACAATTCTGGATTTTAAACAAAATGATTGTGGTAAATATAATGTGAAAGAAGGGTGGAGAATTATTCTCAGTTCTTTCATTAACACCATTAAATTATCTTTTTGAACCTATAAATTATTTTTTATTTATTCTTAGATCTCAATTGTTGTATTTTTTCACCTTCTTGATATCCAACCCCAATAGGTTCACCAATGTTATAATACCGATTATCTAGTGCATATATTATAGGATCAAGTTTGGTCATATCTACAATTCTTTTCCTTCCCTCACTCTCAATAACAAATTCTTTATTGACATAGGATTGCATTACTTCCCCAATAAAGATTTGTCTATGTTGAATGGAGAACTTTTTGATGACTTTACATTCTAAATTTACTGGACATTCTTGAATTAAAGGAGCAGTTTCTAATTCTCCAAAGAAAACCTCAAATAGCTGAGACTTGTCGACATTATGTCCAGATACAGTTCCACAATAGTCAGTTTTCGAGAGAAGCTTTGTTGAGGGAAAATTAATGCTAAAAGTTCCATGTTCAAGAATACCGATGTTAGTATAGTGATCCTTGCCAGATGAGATGTAAACAATTGGAGGTTTTATTCCCATTATTCCAACATCTCCTAATTCAGCAAAATTGGGCTTATTGTGGACAAGTGCACCTGCAAGAATGATTGGGATGGGATAAATCAGGGGAATTTGGCCAAATTCTATTTTCTGAGTTGAGTTCATTTTCTTTCACTAAAGAAATTTTATTGGTCAGAGAGCAATTTTATTTGGTTTTTAAGCCAATTTTTAAGCGGTTCCTGAATTGGTACTTTTTCTAGCCATTCTGTGTTTTCGTACCGAACAGTTATCAAATCATTTATATTTTCAGGCCGATATTCATTTGGGCATTCATGGTATAAGTGCAACGGATAATTGTAACTGAATGGTAGTTCTTGGAGTTCCTGTTTCTGCATAGTTGAAAGGATGACTCCTGCTAAAGCTGCTTGATGGATAAAAATACTATAACGTTCATCTTTCTTATAAAATTCCTTAAAGGAAGGATCAGGATATAATTTTTTGAAATACTTCCACCATGATTGAAGTAAACCTTTCTCAGGCCGTACAATCAGAAATCCTGCATTAAAGTATGGACGAAGGGTGTTATGATCAACATGAGTTTTCATAGGAAAAATTTTTTCCTCTGTAACATTACACTTACGATAGAGTAGTTCCCAAAAAGGATCAATTGGCTCATTATATATTGAACCAACCAATGTGTGATGAACTGGGCGATACCCAAGATATTTATCTCTCTCTAATAGAAAATGTTTAGGTTCGTTAATTATTAATGTATCAGGAAGCATCCAAGCTAGGATCTTTATTTTATCTTTTGCAAATAATTCAGCTGTAGCTGTAGCGAAAACGTATGAAGCAAAAGGAAATTTCCTTATTTCAGGATCTATCTTAAAAGAAATAATCTTAACTCCAAATCCTTGAAATCTTTCTTTTATATTATGGGGGATTTCATTTTCAGACCTTGGAGTAAATATCCATATCGGAGAATCAGATAATGTTCCAGCAAACTGACGAATACTAGCAACAAAAATCTGAGTTTCAATATCTAAACCACTAGACGCACAAGCAAAAGCTACTATTCCCATTAAAATCAATTCCACAATTGTTATCTATCCTGTTCTTCTTATTAGAGAAACAAAATTTGATTTTATCTATATATAACCGTTAAAAGATCAGTTTATGCTAATTTTAAGCTATTAAATCTAATTTAGAGGTAATGCAGTAATTATATTTATAAAAAAAACTATATAGGCAAAGTATAAATCAAACCAGTCACAAAAATCTCAAAAAGCATCAGAAAGAATTATAACCAGGCTTATTATTTTTGGTACTGAAAATTTATTGAAATTAAAGGTTTATTGATATTCGTGATGCTTCTTTTAACACCCAAAGAGCGTCAACGGTAACAAATTCATTCATTTTTCTCTTGCTAGTCCCTCCCCAATTAACAAGAGATCTTCCACCTTTCATCTTATTTGTTACCTGATAATATTTCTTTTCAGCAGGAAAACCGCCATCTGAAAGTTTTTTCGATTCTAAAAGATCTAAAGCGTCTTGACAGCGGGTATCATTGATATATCCTACCTCAGTCATTACTTTAAGTCCGAATAATATATCATAATGCCAATAACAAGGAAAATGCAACTTCAAAAAGTCATCTTTCATCACTTTACCATCCTTCTGTCTTTTGTATAAATTTCGTTTAAGGAAAATTTCAGCAGCAGCTTTTGAAGTGTCTCGTGATTCTTTATTCTGTTTTTCTCTCGCATGAAGAGCAAGAGCTCTAAGAGGTATAAGGGATTCCATAAAGGATGAGTGAATAGCATGTGGATTCCTATCACAATTCCATCCACCATCAGGCCAACGCCAAGATTTTAGACGTTCAGCTAATTCCTCAGTTTTTTCATCTGCTAAGCCTAAGGTTAAAAGTGAATAAAGAGCATTTCCTTCTTGAGAGGCACACCTTCTTACTCTACCATTAATGTTTTTTATACTCTTCTCGTGTTTTTCCGAGAAAAGCCATTTATACACTTGTTCTCTAAGGGGGATAAGATTTACATCACTAGATGGATAACCAAGATCAGCTAAACTTACTAACACCCAATGAGCGCCATACCATTTCTTATATGGATGGTATGGGATCTTACCGTGGTTATCTCTTTCTGAAAGAATTAATTTCACTTTTGAAGATGATTTCACTGCCGTTCGAGCCTTTTCACACTCTTTTGATCTCGGATCCTTCCCTAAAAGATTGATTAAAACCTTTAACTGGATTGAGGGTTCATTAGAATTGAGAAGTTTATCAATTACTTCGTTCATTCTCTTCTCCCAAAATAATCAAGGTCTCTAATTAATTCTGAAAGTATTTTTACGAGCGAATTCTGCAGTGTGAAATTAGATGATAGAAATTTCACTTTGATAGAAATAAATGATTTTGAACAAAAAAGAAAAAGGGTAGTAAAATCAGATGAAATAATCTATCACGAGAATAATTCCACCAATTAATACAATTAAGCCTCCTATTGTACCACCCACTAATCCAATAACTATATAGATGATCCCCCACAGGATTAAAGCACCTTTATCTCTAGATGCTAATTGCATATATCCATAGATTGCAATAATTCCACATACGAGAGTAATTGCGACAGAAACAATCCAATCTAGACCTGCTTCGCCAGCAATGTTAAGAGTTGTTAAATTTATGATATCTTCCATTGCCTCAACTAATTCGTATGCAACTTCTCGTACTGCTATAAGAATAGCAAAAACAACCATGATTATGCCCCCAAGTACTCCCAAAATACGTCCTATACCCTTTAAATCAGCCATATTTTTCACTTCTATTACTATGAGTAGAACATATAACGTTCTAGGTTTTTTTATAAATTTTTTCGCATTTTTCAAATCAATGTTTTAAGATCACAATAATCAAAATAGAAAGGGTATCCTTTTCAACTAAGAGACACTCTAACATATTACATGAACATGAGATTTATTAAAGTTCCAGAGTTAAATTCCCACCTAAGAAGATTATCTCCAGATCAAGCAGAAATTTTAGTGATATTTGCTCTAGAAAATCACTGGGATATCAAGGATCTTTACCAAATTTCTGAAGAGCTGGAAGAATTTATCAGTATACACTCCCCTTCAGAACCAGATTATTCTGAATTAGTTTATCTTCAAGTAAAGTTACTTTTTTTCTCTGGAAATTTATTAAAACTGAATGATATATACACACTTACAACAGCAAGCAGAAATATTCCTGGAGTTCAAATCTATTACGCTCTTGGATTAGCGTTTCAAGGACATTCGAAACAAGGTTTAGAAATTCTCAACCAGATTGATTCAGATATATATATGAATGATCCATTTGTTAAAGTTGAATTCTTGAGCATAAAGCTCTTTATTTATTCTATAAAGCGTAAGCATTTAAAGGTCGCGGATTATTATTCTCGAATAATCGATTATTGCGATTCTCATATTGAATCAGAAGAATTAAAAGCCCATTTACTGCCTTGGGCTTATTTACGCCAAGCTTATACTATTAGATCAAGAGGAAAAGTTATAGAGGCTTTAGATCTTATTACTAAATGCCAACGTGATTTGAATGTTTTTCCCCATCGTTTTTTTCAAGTTATGGCGTTTACTTTAATGGGCCATTGTCATCATAACCTTGGAAATCTTGAAGAAGCCTTAAAATTCTATGATCAAGCTATTGATTTAGCATTAGAGATCCACGCAAGGATCTTACTCTCCATTCTTTACAACCGAGTAGGAATGGCAATGGCTGGGCAAAAACAACCACAATTGGCAAAAAAATACTATCAAAAAGCAGTTACTCAAGCAAAAAAAGCAGGTGCAGGGTGGTTACAGATTGGACCTCTCGCCAATTTAGCTTACTGGAAGATCTCTGTAGGAGCTGTAAAAGAAGCAATTGATGACTTTCATCAATTTATTGAGATCGCAGCTGGTGTTGGAGATGAGAGGGAATTATGTTACGCTCAGCTAACATTAGCGGAGTTATATCGTGGGATAGGTGATGTGGCGAAAACTAAATACTTTCTTTCAAAAGGCTTTGATCTCGCAGTAAAATTAGGACTTTTTCGATTTGTTTCACGTCCCGAAGACAAAGTGGACTATAATTAAATTCATTTCGCGTAATTCTCAAGAATAACTCTTGAAGGAAAATAAACATAAGACATATGATGTTCTTTATTAGAAATCAATACTACTTCTACTAAAATTCGATGATATAGTGAACCTTCTCCTTCAATTTTATCAAGTGTTGTCCAGTGATGTTGTTTCAATCCAAAATATAATTCACCCGTCACTTCAGATGTTTCATCCTGAATAATAAAAGGGAAACCAAGACTTGGAGGAAAAATTTTTCGATATCCTTTCAAGTGTGCTTTTTCATGAGATAATCCTTTTAAATAATGATTTCTACTCTGTCCAGACTGAAGAGTTCCGTATACAAAAAGACGATCACAATCATTGACTTTTTTCTTTTCTCTACGTTTTTCAGAGATTTTTATTACATTATTCATTTTAAATCCAAGCAATTTCTTGGTTTGGAAAATAGGAAGAGAATGGATTAATTAAGGATCTTAAAAGCCAAAACCACCAAAAAGGCGTCTGTTTAAATATTCAGATCTACTCAATGCTGCTATGATTCGATCGTTTACATCTAAAGGTATTTTTAAGCCTTGGACATCCAGTGTATTAATTATTTTAATACCTTGAAAATTAGTAACTATATTATTCTTCTCAAGATAGGTCAAATTGTAGTCTGTTGAAAGGGTACCCTGAACTTGGGTTCCTCGAGAGATACCATATCTCCTACCACGTTTGTCTGTGATTGTACGAGATTTATTTAATTGAACTACAGCAAAGATTTTTCCTTGTTGTCGAAGTTGCTCTATTTTAAGGGTAGTATAATCAATGCTAAGCTCTTCTTGTTTATGTTCCACTATTTTTGGTAGAGAATACAATTTCACTCCTAAGACTTCATAGTACTTATTTGTTTCCTTTACCCACCTAGTAATGCTTTCTGTCATAGATTCCTCTAGGGATTTATCTCGGATAAAGAAAGAATTGGTCCCATTAAGAATAGCTCTTTCTACATTCTCCTTGTGGAAGGGATCATGTGTTATTTCTCCAGTGTTCAACTTATGAATCGCGTGGAGAGCAGAAGCACAACATAAGTACGCAAAATCTAGGAGATTTTTATAGTCCTGCTGGACATCGAAGATACGAACTTCAACACGATTGGTCATTAATGAAGAATCCTCATCATCTCCAATATTTGTTAACGGTCCTCTCGGTGTAATATCCACAAGTCGATCACCACGAGGATTTGTAATGACTTTTTTTTCATTCTCCCCAGCTAGGCGTAGCGTGTAACGCATTCGTCCATAATATTGCATAGGTACCAATGCAGCAGTGGCCTTAGGTATCTGAATCCTAGATGAACCATTTGGTTTAAGAACTGTAGAATTACTTATGCGATTGCTTGCGACATTTGTGTTTGTTCCTTGATATATTCGTGAATTTGCAGATAACGCTATTAATTCTGGAAGATAATTCCATAAATAGTCGTGAACAGCAGCTAGCTCTTCTGCGTTCATAAATCCTCCTTTTCTTTGAACTGACACATTAATATGAGTACCACTCATTGGATGGGGATCACTTTGAATTGGAT
>JBHLKC010000015.1:0-30212 GCA_048887065.1 Candidatus Hodarchaeota archaeon | reverse complement strand
GCGACAAAGACGTAAGCAAAGAAATCTCCACCATATTTTCCGAAATCAATAACTATGCTTTGACCTTTTTGAATATATTCTAGAATTTTATTTAACGTTCCTTCTCCAGAAGAAGTCATGAATTCTAACCTTTCTAATCGGGAAATTCGCCTATTTAAAGCATTTAACGTTCCCCTACTGGCACGTAAAGGATTTGGGTCTGCAAAAGCTGCTTCTGTAATCGCATTAACCAAGGTTTGTGAACTTGATTTCGTGCGGTTGATTTCATATATTGCATCAACCATTGCCGAAGATAGGTCTTGAAATGCGACAACTAAATCCTGTGGAGTGATTTCGTCCTCTCCTATTAGCAATTCTTCATCTAGATCCTTGCTTGTTATTGTATCTAAACCTAAAAGGGTTACTTGATCTTCAAAGAAAAATTTAAGTCCAGGAGATCCATCAGCGCGGGCTCGCCAGCCATATTCAGATTGCATATCAAAAACAAGAACTTGTGAAACCCCCGTCTGGATGATATTGCCTAGAATGATCTTATTAAGAAAGGTTTTACCTGAATGGGTCCTGCCAAATATGCCAAATGGCACCTCAATTAATTTTTTGATATCTATAGGAATTTCAAATCCTTCAACCCCACGTAATGTGCCAACGGTTTGAGAATGTTCTGGAATATCTGTTTGGTAAACAACTTCTACATCGTTCTTATTAGCTAAACGTCCTGGAGAAAAATAGGGTGGGAGTGTTTCAAATAAGTATGTTCTATATGTAACCTTGTCGATCATCTGGACACATTGTAATTCTGCAACGCTATAAAAAGTTCTTCCGCGTGCTGTTTCAATTGTAGTCATCGGGATAGTACTTCTAAGTTTTTCAGCGTTTGCGAGTATTGTTACTGCATTACTGGCTGGAAAACAGATGTCAGCGATTATACAAAAAAAGTCATACTTATTTCCCTCAACCATGCAGGGATAGCCAATGCGTACTTCCTCACTTTCAGTTTTCAACTTAAGTTCGATTGCTGAACTAACAGCTCCAGAAATCACTTCCCCAAGAATTACGTTATCACTTGTTGAATTATTTGAATCTGTCATTTACTTTTTCTCCAATAGTGAAATTAATCATTAGCGAGTAATATCATCTAAATGACGATGAAATGGATCTCTTTCGAGATTTTCTCGTGTTATAAGATATCGAAGCAGCTCTTCTTCTTCAATTCCAATAGTAGATCCAGCATCAATTAACTCATTATTAAAAATGTCAGGTACTCGTCTTAATAAGACAGCAATATTATGAGCATCAACCAATGGGAATGGATAACCAGGTACCGATTCTACCATTGAATAGTAAGCAAGATCTGATAATATTGTTTCTATTTGACGTTCCTGAGATTCCTGAAAAACTATATCAATACGAAAGGTTTTGATTGGTTTAGGATGAAGTTTTGCAAGAAAAGTCCGTCCTAAAGGTGGATATAATTGTTTTCCTCGTGGTATTCCTCGAAGCTCGGTATATAACAGACGAGGATCATCTCTAGTTAGTCGTTTGACAAGAGCTTCATCTGTTAGATTCGAATTTAGTCTTCTTGTGGTATTTCGCTTTGAAATCCCAATTAAAATGTTGTTACAGTCTATACAAGCTTCTCTTAAGTTTTTTGCTGCATCTTCAATTTGTTTAACCTGAACTATGGTTAACGCACCGTCTACAACTACTAAAGAGTCAGAATATTTTAAGGCCATAATTTCTGCTAATTTATATTCTTCAAGTTCCCTTAACTGATTCAGAATTCCTTGAGCTGTCGGACGTCTTCCAAGAGCTTTCTTAATTTCCTGATGTAATAATTTCATATCCTGATCATAATTAAGGATATCAAGGTTATCTGGGGCAATTAAGACAGGAGTATCTTTATACTCTTGATCAATAAGTCTTATCGTTTTCAATTCAGGTCTGTACTCATAAACTACTGCAGCAGCGCGAATAATTGCAATACGTGCGTTCACATCAGGATTATACCAAATCCACCTATTAGATCCATCAATTGCAACCATTTTAGGGGGTGTGTTTTGATAAGAAAATTCTTTGAAAGAAAATGATGGATCTATTTTCGCTTGCTTAATGGCCTGTGTTTGAATCAGTTGAATCTGTTTTAAAAATTGCTGAAACGACTCTTGCACTCAGATTGGCTCCTAACCCTTGGTAACTTCTTGTGTTAGTATAATACTCTTGTGAAAAATTCCTTTTAAAGATGCTGGCCACATTAATCTTTTAATACTTTCACACAGCTGGAATGAAAGTATTAGACTAATAATTTCTGAAGATACTGCTAAACCGTTAAGAATTAATGATGAAAATTAAAATATTGCATTGAGAACTCGAAAGACGGCCATTCATTTGTGAAGGTTAAAAAATAATAATAATTATAGATGTAGATTTGAATTTGAGAATAATTCTATCTGTAACCAAGATAAATATGCCCGATTTCTTTGTTTTATTCTGATATTACTTATATTGGTTTCGAAATACCCAATAATTTTTATTTTTCCCTATTCAAACTCTGTGTGATAACCCATGAAGGATACTAATGAACGCTTGCATTTAGAGAGGAAATTCAAGAAAGGAAAAATCCCCTATGCCATAGATTCATCTTTTAAACGATGTTCTGAAAGAAATACTATTTTTTCAAGGGTAGTTTGGGATGAATCTTTTAAAATGTATATGCATCCAATTAATGAACGTGAAGCAGAGAAAGTCGATCGAATAAAAGGGTTTAGTAGAGAAGGTTACGCTGCAAGTTCAGCAGCATGGACTGTATATGACCAATTTCCAAAAGCTTTCGCGTGGGATATTGAACAGGAATCTGAGCATTCTCCAACACAGAAATTCTCAAAGTTACCCCAATACGATTCTTCAAACATCGATAAAAATAGCCAAATTGTTAAACGGATAGCCCAGGTGTTTGGTGTATGTAAAACTGGAATAACAAAAATTGATCCTGATCAAAAATTCATTTATACTCATAATAGGAGAAATCAATCCATCGAATTACCAGATGGGGTTGAATATGCAATTGTAATGCTTATTGAAATGGATTATAAGGGAATCAAAACCTCTCCAATGCTCCCTGCAAGCATAATTACTGGTAATGGATATTCACGGATGGCTTTTGCCATTGCATGTATGGCCGAGTTTATCCGAAATCTTGGCTATCGTGCTGTACCAGCTGGGAATGATACGGGTTTATCAGTTCCTTTGGCAATAAAAGCTGGTTTAGGGCAGCTTGGTCGGAATGGATTGTTAATTAATCCTAAATATGGACAACGTGTTCGGATTTGTAAGGTTTATACAGATCTCCCGCTAAAGATTGACCAACCCGTTGATTTTGGTGCTACACAGTTCTGTAGAGTATGCAAAAAGTGTGCTCAATATTGTCCCTCACAATCTATACCATTTGATACTGACCCAACATGGGATAGCCCTTGGGATACACCGTCAAACAACTCAGGGTCGACGTACAAATGGTATGTTAATGCTGATACATGTTATGAATTCTGGGTTAAAAATTCCTCTGATTGTTCAAATTGTATTCGTGTATGTCCATTTACGAAACCTGATGGTATTGCTCATGATATTGCACGGTTTTTTATTAAGCATTTTCGATTTTTAGATCGAATGTGGGTTTGGATGGACAATTTCATGGCGATTTTTCCATTTTGGCACTATGGGAAGAAGCATGATCCAGAGAAATTTTGGCGTTCGAAAAAATTTCTAGGAAGAAAACAATAAGCTCCAAAATGAAACTGATATAAATTTCAAAGGTTTAAAATTGATAATAATTTGTAAAATACCACAAAAGCGTATTAAATAGAAGGTGAGTTATTGAAGGTCTTATTCACTCATCGTGTCTCTTCTGAATTAAAAGAATATTACCAAACTAAAATTCCTAGTAATGTCGATCTAATTTTTCCTGATGATCTAAGTAACGAAAATTTGTTTGTATTAGCAGCTGAAGCGAATATAGCTGTTGGATATAAGTTTTCACGAGATTTCTTGGAAGAAGCAAAAAATCTAAGTCATATCCAAGTACCTTGGACAGGTTCCGAAACCCTAGATTTTGAACTGCTAAAAGAATATCCTAGCGTAACTGTTTCAAATTCCCATTCAAATTCCTTGGCAATTGCAGAACACGCAATTGCTTTACTATTAGCTGCTTCAAAAAGACTAGCGTATTCGGATTCTCATATGCGTAAAGGGGATTGGACACCCCGTTACGAGAAAGGAGAGAATACTAATGGGTATTGGGTATCGGAGAAGACTTTAGGGGTGATAGGTTTCGGAGCAATAGGAGAGAAGGTCGCGAAGATTCTTAAGTCAGGATTTAACATGAAGGTTTTAGCGATAAAACGAAACCCAGATGTAGTTGGGAAAAATGAGAAACTAGAATTTATAGGTGGTCCAAAGGATCTTAAGTATGTCTTAAAAGAATCAGATTTCATTCTAATATCTTTACCAATGACAAAAGAGACTGAGGGACTAATTGGGAGAGAAGAACTAGAACAAATGAAAGACACGGCAATTCTAGTAAATATTTCACGCGGTTCGATTATTGATGAAACAAGCTTATTCTTAGCATTAAAGGAAAAGAAGATTGCAGCAGCAGGTTTAGATGTATGGTATAATTATCCTAAAGACCGTACTAATCCTACAAACGTATTTCAAAATCACCCTTTTGAAGAATTGGATAATGTAGTAATGACTCCCCATGCTGCCTTTAAAGTTGTTGAACGAGAAAAAATATTCACAAAAGATGTGATTGAAAATATCTTATTAGTTTCAAGTGGAAAGAATCCGAAAAATCAACTGAATTTAGAACTAGGATATTGAAAGCGAAAAATAAATTGATTGATCATTTTGGAAATAATGGATGAAACTTTTCTTTTTTAGCTTGGTCAATAATTAACTGTTGTTCAGATATATCAAGGATTTTAAACCTCTTTATAGAATCTAGCACAAGCGGCCAGAGTCGGAGGTCACAGGGTAGCGAATAAGTTGTAACACCACCTTGAGACAGTGTATACCAAACTGTATCATCAATCCATTTCTGTTCATCCAAAGGTTGGTACCAAGTCGCAAATTTCTTCGCAAATTTCCACCTCCTCCTTGAAATAGCCTTAATGGCTATCACACCAATGTTTTTCTCCTGAGCGATCTGTAAAAGTCTCTGAAAATCATTAGTAGGATGCAGATAAACCATAGCAGCAACGTATACTGGTAGAAGGATTGTGGAAAAGCCTTTATACATACTAAGTGCTTTAGTTAAGATCCTCATGTCATTGTGACAAGTGATGCCGATATGTTTTATTAAATCTGTCTCTTGAGCTTCTTTAAATGCTTCAAAGGCTCCATCTTTGCTGAATATTTGATTTAATTCATCCAATGTCGAAACAGCATGGAATTGATATAAATCAAAATAAGATGTACCTAGACGTTTTAAGGAGAGATTTAATTCATTCCAGGCCCCAGTTTTAGTTCTTTCTAGAGTTTTCTCTGCTAAAAAAATCTTATTACGGAATTTTTTAATCCAAGGATTGAGTCTGACTTCTGCTTCTCCGTAAGAAGGTGCTACATCAATCATGTTAATGCCTTGGTTAAGAACATCCTTTATAGCTCTATCAGCTATATTTTGAGCTAATTCAGGCTCTTGTTCATGTAACCACCCTAGTGCGCACCCTCCTAAAGTTATGATTGATGCCTTATGTGTTGTTTCCCCCAATTGTCTAAATTCCAAGGAAAACCATCCAGTAAAGATCACTTTGATATGTAAAAATTTTTTGGATTCTCCTTAAATAGGAATGGATAAATTTAGTTAAAACGTCCTTCAATCAAAAAGGTGGATATTCACCTTGGATTTCTTCAATCAAGACGAACGTCTCTATATTGATCCCTTTGAAGAAATGAAACTTTATCGAGCAGCTTATCCACTTCCTCCCAGACTAATATACTCACCATTCAATCATCCAGTGATAGAAAAGAAACATTTCAAGGGAAAAATCATAGAACTACCAAATTTGTATAGAGGAACTCATCTCTATTGCCTCAACGACGAAGTATTATATTTTCAGGGATTGATAGGCGCACCTGTTGCTGCGATTTTTATTGAACGATTAATTGCTTTGGGAGTAAAAGAAATCATATTTTTGGGATTAGGTGGAGGAATACAACATGTTACGGTAGGGGATAGGATAATTGTAACTGAAGCATTACGCCTAGAAGGAACAAGTTATCATTATTTACCTACTAATGCTCAGTGTTTTCCATCAAAAGAGCTAACCAGCGATTTAGAACGTTTCTGCATGACTAATAACTTTTCTTATACTAAAGGAAAGATTTGCTCAACCGATGCACGTTTCAGGGAAACTTTTAATTTGATTGAACATTTACGACAAAAAGAAGTACTTGCTATTGAAATGGAAATCTCTGCAGTCTTCGCTATAGCAATATTCCGTCAAGTACAGGCTTCAGCAATTGTAATAATTAGTGATGAGCTTAAGGATGAGAAATGGGAACTTTTTGATCCTGTTATTTATTCAAGATCTTATTTCACTAGTTTTGACTTTTTAGTGGAGTTTCTATCACAACGAGGATAAGCACTTGGATAAAAAGCATAAATTAAATAAAAAATTGGATGGATTAAGCCATTTCCGCCTGAGAATAAGTTTTTTCATCGAAAAATCTTCTATAAATATTAAAAATATTAATTCCTAGTATATCAATTTGCGTTTAAAGTGAAAGTTATAATTGCACTAATAATCCTGAATAATATATACTTAAATTCTTAAGAACCCATTTGGCGGTGTTAAAATGCCTGTAACAGATTATTATAGTAAAAAAACAATTTATACTGTCCACAAAGTAAGTAATATGGAAAAAGCAAAGGAATTTTACACAAATATTCTAGAATTGAACGTAACTTTCGAAGCGCCTTTTGAATTTGGATGGTCCGAAATCGCATTACCTGTTGAAGGTGCCTATCTTGGCCTTAGTTTAAATCGTGAAGAAACTCTCACATCTGTTGATGTTCTTAATCTGAGTTGCACTAACTTAGAGGGTATGTTAAAGGTTTTAGAAGATAAAGGTGTAACTAAATCCGAAATTACCGATATTCCTGATATGATATCAACCTTTTCGATCAACGATCCTGATGGAAACACTATTTCCTTTATTGGCGCACCTAGGAAGAAAAGCTCCTAAGAAATATCGAGGAAATCTCCACAACTATTCTTATTTGCCATAAGTTTCTCTTACGTGTTCAATGGGGGGTCTCCAATCTTCAGGTAATGAACTTTCATAAGGAGTTTCTTTAATTCTATCTTCAAATTCTTTACGCGCTTTTATCACAATTTCTGGCTTTTGTAACAATTCTAAACTAGTAAGAGCTAAAACTTTAGCAGCATGTAACATCCCTTTATGTCCAATACTCATCCCTACCTGAGCTACTATTTGCCATGAGTGCCCAGGCGTCCCTACTGTGTAGCATGCTGAAGAGAATTGTGCTAATGGAGTCACCCAGCTTACATCACCAACATCTGTGGAACCAGGCATAGTATATCCTCGACCAACAATTGGAAAAATTTTATCACAAAAATTTGTCTCTCTTAATTGCTCTACCACCTCTTGCATATCTCGGGGCATAACTGAAAGGGAATTATCAAAATAACCTTCAGGAAATGTCTTTTGGATTTCTAGAGAAAATTTCTGATCTTCAGCGTCAAATGGGGGGGGACCTAATTCGTTCATTTTTTCATAAAACAGGTCTTCTAGGACATAATTTGGTAACATATTGGCAGAACCGCCATGAAATTCAATTTCAAGCTCAGTTTCGGTCATCAAGGCTGCACCTTCGGCAATTTTGACAACACGTGGATAGATCTCTCGGACTTGATCTATTCGAGGAGCACGAACAAAATACCATACAGCTGCATCTGCAGGAACGATATTAGGAGCTTCTCCTCCATTTGTTATCGTATAGTGAATTCGAGCATCTGGAATGATATGTTCACGCAAATAATTACAACCAACATTCATAAGTTCAACTGCATCTAATGCTGAACGCCCATTGAAAGGGTCTGCTGCTGCATGTGCAGTACGCCCATGAAACTTGAAAACAGCAGAAAAAATCGCTTGGAAGTTAATCGACCAAACACTATTCATGTAATCTGGATGCCAAGTCAGTGAAATATCTACATCTTTGAAATAACCTTCTTTTACCATACCTGCTTTAGCGTCAACATTTTCTTCTGCTGGACAGCCAAAAAAACATATCGTTCCTGTTACATCCCCAGATTTTATTACCTCCTTTATAGCTAATACCGCAGCAAGAGCTGCAACCCCTAAGAGGTTATGACCACATCCATGGCCAGGAGCTCCATCCTTTAAAGGCTTTTTAATCGGTTCTATCGTTTGGCTAAGACCAGGTAACGCGTCGTACTCCCCTAGTATTGCTATTACTGGTTTTTCAGTTCCATATCTTGCAATAAAGGCTGTTGGCATATATGCTACTCCTCGTTCAACTTCGAACTCAGATTCTTCTAGTATATTTACTAAAAGATTCGAAGATTCCTTTTCTAATAAGCCTATTTCAGCATAATTCCAGATTTGGTCGCTAATTGAGAAAAATTTCTCTTTATTCGTTTCTAACCATTCTATGACATTTTTAGTCATTAATAACACCTTTTTCCCTGTTTTCTTGTTAGAAGATAAGTTTTTTTTGACAAAACATGGGATTTTGCATTGCCCCACTCATATCTAATAGTACTAGGCCATTAACTTAATAAAATCATTTTTGACCACTTGTTAGTATGAAACAGATAAACCCAGCCCCAATTAAACCATTAGTCACGTTAGATACACTCAATAAAATCGATATACGTGTTGGAAAGATTGAAGATGTTGTAGAAATAGCAAAATCAGATAACTTAATGAAACTGATAGTGAATTTTGGAGATCATAAAAGGACCATTTTAGCTGGTATTAAACAAGAGCGTGAGAATCCCAAAGAAATCGAGGGGAAACAAGCATTATTTGTGGTTAATCTCAAACCAAAGAAAATGATGGGTGAGGTCTCAGAAGGCATGCTCTTTGATATTGGGTATTCAGATATGATTACTCCCGTTTTAGCTATTCCTGAAAAACCAGTTCCAAATGGTACACGAGCTGAATAGAATCTATAAAACGATCTATACCAAATAATGAGAAGTTAATAAGGTAGAAATGAATAACGAATTAATTATATGAGTTTAAAGTTCTTTTTTGTCCTGTATATAATATAAAACAAATAGTTCAAACGTTGGACGGAAAGAAATCTTTATTTTGTGAAAGACAATAAGATTAAAAAGCAAGAATTAGCTTTGACTGTATATATCCCTCTAATTCACCTTGATTAATGTTTGAGGGTAAGTAAAATGAAGAAGTTTGCTGTTACTATAAGTCTTACTTTAGGGTTATTACTATTATTAAACTCAATACTCTTAATCAACACCATTGGATTCTATAAGATTACCAATTCAACTGAAGAACTCTTTATTCCTTCAAAAAAGCGAACTAAAATTGTATACCCCTTTATCTGGGAAGAATTTATTGGAGCTCCTGGTAATCAGATTGGAGATGATAGTATGGTATTTGGTTCTTCATTCGGTCCTTATCATAATTATACTGAATTAGTAACAAAATTGAAAAGCCTTAATACTACTTTTCCTGAAATTATTGACCTCTTTTCAATCGGAAAAACCTATTTTGGTCGTGATATCTTCTGTGTAAAAATCACAAATGAATCAATTTTACTTCCAAAAACAGAAGTGTTAATTGTGGGACAACACCATGCCCGTGAGCAAATTACTGTCGAAAATGCCCTATATTTTATCGATAAAGTTGTGGATAATTGGATGAGGTCTGATTCTTCGATTGAAGTTCTCTTAAAGACTAAAGTTGTGTATGTGATTCCTTCCCTTAATATCGATGGAGCTGAAGTTATGAGTCAGTTTCCATGGCAGAGAAAAACTGCACGGCCAATTGATGAAGACAACGATAACATTAAAGATGAAGATGTAGCATTTGATACTAATCAAGATGGCTATATTGACGCAATATGGGAGAATCTCAATGGGAACTGGAATTTCATTGGGTATGAAGGAACCGATCGTGGAAGTGATGGTAAAATCGGATATGATATGCCTGGAGGAGTGGATGCTAATCGAAATTATCCGTATGAATTTGGTAATCTAATGGGTGCTTCTGATGATCCTTTCTCTGAAGTTTACCATGGTCCAGAAGCATTTTCTGAAAATTGTACAGCACGATTTCGTGATTTTGCTCTCCAAAGAAATTTTATCACTGCAGCATCACTTCATTCGGGAATTGATGTTATTATAGGTCCTTGGTCTTACTCTGATACACTGGTGACTGGTATAGATAGCAATATGTACATAAATGTTGGTATGGAACTTCAAAAACTCACAGGATTAGCTTTTTTAACTGAATTTGGCTATCCTGCATCTGGTGAATGGGGAGATTGGATGTACGGTCGTCGTAATGGAACACTTCTTGAATTCACCTTTGAAACATATGGTGGAGAGACTGAATCCTTTTATAACAATACAACAGGGTTTTATCATAATCGTGGTGTTTGGGACGCTTTTAATCCACCTGCTGATAAGGTTATTGATAATTGTGCTCAAGTTTATCCAGGACTGTTATTCATGGCAAAAGAAGCCCCTTATTTATCTATTCAGGCTGACAGTTTCAAAATAAAAGATAATATTCATATCAAAGTAAATGTTACAAATCCCTCTTCCTTTGTTCGCACTAATGGAAGTATTATTTTGGAATTCACGGCATCTCAAGTCAACGGGTTAACCCTTCTCAATGCTACAAATATCGTGAACTTAGAGGAACTCGAAGCTAGATCTAGTACACAAGTTTCCATTATTTTTTCAATTAATGAACCTGATTATTCAGTACATATTGATATACAAGTAGATGGCCCAAAAGTTGGAAAAGCTGTAGCTGAATTAGATCTAGATCCTTCCACAATACTAGCCACTAAAAAAACTCCCTCTTTTACAAGTTTAATAGCTATGGCAGGGATTCTAGCGCTAATCCCTCTCATCCTCATACGAAAGAAAAGATTATGTAAATGACTACATATTAGCTTTATATCATCAACTACTTACCTAAAAGATATTTGAAGTACTCTCGAATCTTATTTAAATTTGGGATAAACCTTGGAACACTTTTCATGTATTCAACATAAGTTTCACTAAATCTTTCAATGAGCTCCGTTTCTTCTACGTTTTGTATTAAATAAATCAATCCACCAACGATCAATAATAGAAATATGAAAGAATACATTGTGAAATGTAAAAAAACTCCACTAATGGATAATATTATAACACTAGAGTACGTTGGATGCCTTATTATTGAATAAATCTTATACTTCTGTAACTCTGATTCATCAGGATAGTAAAGATATACCCACGCCATATAATCAAGACCAAAAGTGAGAAACGCTCGTACTAATCCTAGAAGACCGATTATTGAAAAACAGATAAACAAACAAAACCTTATTGGTCCATCATAATCCATAATCAAAGGTACATATTTAAATAAGGACGTAGAAAGACTCTTAGTCAATGGATTAACTGGATCCCTTGGATGTAAGAGATTTACGGGTATAAAAATGTGAAGAACCACTGCGAAGATGAAACAGACTCCACTAAGGCCAAATTTTACTGCTCGTTGGTAGGCCGTTTCTTTATTCTCTTTTAAGTATAATTTTCTTTTTTTCCAAACCTGAAACACAAGTTGAAAACCAATTATTTCACAGATCAATACTCCAAAAACTGGTAAAATAGGTTCTAAAGGTACTAAAATTACCAGTCTTGGATACAATCTAGGTAATACATCAAAAGTGATCATAGTAAGTAAACTAAGAGTAAACGAAATTGGAAAAAGGATAAATAAGAGAAATATCTTTTTTCCTTCATAACCTGGGAGTTTTTCTAGGAATTTATCATACCCTTTTAATAGGACCAAGGGTCATACCAAGATTGTAATTCATCTAATCCTCGACGTAATAAGTATTATCCAATTTTAGTTTTCAACCTTAAAGTTTGAATTGTTTCATGATTCGATTGTTTTGGAGAGTTGTAAAAAAAATGAGAAACAAGTTAGAAAGGAATAAAAGATAGGACCTTCAAACTTGTATATTCAGGAAGGAAAACATAAAATTTAAACAATTTATTGTTTTATCATGTCCATTAAAGAAAAAGTGCTGGTTTTTCAGGAATTAACAAACAACGCGTGGCCTGCTAAAGAATATTTTTTCGTTTATGGTTGGATTTTGCGATTTTCTAATGGATTTTTCAGTCGTGCAAATAGTGTCCTTCCTCTTCACTATTTTGGATCAGATATTGAAGAAGATATTCATACTGTTGAAAGAATCTATCGAAATAAAGGTTTGAATGTTATTTTTCAGATTCCTGATTATACAATGCCTTTGAATTTAGACAGTAAACTTGAAAACTTGGGTTATAACATCAAATCTCCCACTACAGTACTGGTATCTGTTATCAATACTTTTAGAAATATTGAATTATTGCAGGAGTATAACTATACTGTTAGTTCAGATGAAATCGATAGATCGTGGTTAAACGCCAATCATTTTTTTTCCAACCAAACTCACGAAAAAAGGCAAGCAAAAGAAGCAATTATTGGACGAATAAGTATTCCTAAGAAAATTTATTTCACTATGAGGAGTGACGAAAAAATCGTTGGGGTAACATTAGGTGTTCTTGAGAGAGGGATTTTAGGTATTTATTCATTTGTCATAGATCCAAAGCTGCGAAGAAAAAACCTTGGATCATCTTTAATGAATTATGTGATTAATTGGTGTAGAGAATCATCTATTTACCAAATTTATCTTCAGGTTGAAAAAGATAATATCCCAGCATTAGGATTGTACAAGAAAATCGGTTTTCAGTCAATCTATAGCTATCATTACCGAATTAAAAAGATTCAATAAAAATCATAGTAGGAAGTTATAAAGAATGAACTCATTTGAAAATCTATTTCTCGTGACGAATGATGATGGGATAGATGCTGCAGGCTTAAAAACTTTGGTAAATACAATTAATACTCTTGGGAAAGTAATTGTAGTTGCTCCTTCTATTCAGCGTTCTGCAGGAGGGAAGTCAGTTACCTATTCGTCTCCGTTACGATTAAATAAAGTTGAAAGTCATTTCTCATCAGAAATATTAGCTTATTCTGTAGACGGAACACCTGCAGATTGTGTAATCATGGGTTTATATCTTAGTAAAAAGAAATTCGGAAAAAGACCCGAACTGATAGTCAGTGGGATCAATAGTGGTGATAACACCTCCGTTCAATCAGTTTTAACCTCTGGTACCTGTGCTGCAGCATTTGAGGGGGCAATTGTTGGAATTACTTCAATTGCTTTTTCATTGGAAGTACCTGTCACAGAATTATTCTCAAAACCTGATAATACAGTTTCAAACTTCGCAGATGCAGCTAATCATGCATTGAGGATCACAAAACATGTAATACAACACCCCCTACCAGAGGGAATTAAGTTTCTAAATGTTAACTTTCCATCTTCAGTGAATAAAGATACTCCTGTTGATATAGTCCGACTTTGTCCAATTAAATATATTGATGAAGCAATTGTACAAAAAGACCCACGAGGTGTTCCTATCTATTGGATATGGGGTGAAGTAGTTTCTAATTTACCCCAAAAAACAGATAGTCACTCTCTCTTAATCAAAAAGCATATCACTATTACTCCAATTGGCTTAGGATTTGATCAAGATTTGATATGTAGTTTTAAGGATTTCTTCTTAGAATAAGTGTTATTCAACCAATAATGTAATTTTTTTAAGTATCTGAGTTCATACATGAAATAAACATATAAGAAAAAAATACAACCTAAGTCAAGGAATCAATATTCTTTTACCAGAATTAATAAGCAATAATAAAAAGAAAGTCTCCAGCAAATATCCCAGTCGACAGATGAACATCAATGATTTTGGATATAAGTATAATTTCAAAAACAGGTATCCTTGTTTTCAATCACGCTTTTACTAATTCATCATCAGACTCATTAGATGTCGATATACAAGCTGGGCTTATGACAGCAATATTAAATGTCCTGAGAGAAACACAAAGAGAGACAATAACCTCCATTCGCCATCGAGAGGACTATGTAATTATTTTATACGAAGGAGTTCTAACTTATGGATTATTACCTGTCACTCAATATGATAATAGGCTATTTCGATTCCTTAGAGAAGTTGTTTTAAAGTTTGAGTTAATGTTCACAGAAGAGCTTCATAAAGAAAATGTTATCAATCGTACAGTTTTTGAACCATTTCGGGAAATAATTCAGTCGTTGTATTCAAATTACTTATACATAGATGTTGAATCATTCAATAAAATTATGGGAATCATGCAAAGCTCAAATATTTCGAATTTTATCATTTATGAAACAAAATTTTTTCATCCTGTTTTTTCCTCTATAAATGATTCAATTATTGGAGATTATAAAGAAAAGATAACTCAAATGAGCCGTGAAATTCTTGATTTTGGTTTAAATATTAAACAGAATTTCTCTGTTGGAGAGCTGTATTTTGAGGAAATTATGACAACTCTGATCAAAACCCCCTCTCATCTCTTAGTCCTTTTTTGTCTTGATAAAGATGATGATAGAGAAGATTTCACTAAAGAAATTAAACTAATAAAAGGAAAGATCAAAACCCTTTAATAGAATTATCAGATTCTTAATCATTGAATACACGAAGATCAATATAATCTTTTACTAAATTTTCGAGTAATTTGATCTTATCGCTCTCATCTTCAGTGAAGAGTATTTCCATTTTGTCGATTTTTTTAGCACATGTTAAAGTGTCATCAGGAACGAGTAAAAGTGGAATATTTCGAGAATTTGCTTTTGACTCAATAATGGGGTCTTCTGGTAATATGTTATTTGTTAAAACGATTCCTGCTGTATTACTATCTAAAGCTGCGATAATCATATCAGGTCGGTCACCTGGCGTGATAATCAATTTATTTTCTAAGCCCCATAAAGGTCTATTAACGACTTGAGCAGCGGACATAGCCCCTACAAAAATATGTTTTACAATGTTTTTCATTCCACCTTCTCCTGCAAGAACCTTTGCAACAAGTGTCTTGTTTAAATAATCCATTGTAAATTGGGTCATTTCCTCTTTGAATGGGATGATACCAAGGATATTGACTCCAAGACTCTTTATAGTTTCAAGATGTAAATTCTTAAAATCATCTATATCCTTAATTTGACTGATGATTACCCCAAGTAAATTTATATCGTCGATTTTTACACATCGATGGAGATAAGTTATGTCATCCATAATTTCGTCTTCATCCCCACTTAAAATTAGGATAAATTCGGAATTTGTACTTCGAGCAACTGTAAGAGGATCTAGGAAAACCGATATACCAAATGATAAATTCTTACTCCCTTCAAGGAATACTATGTCCTTATCCTGACAAACATTAGAACACATCTCTGCTAATTTTTCTTTAGTCGTATTCTCGTCATACATGTATCGTAATTTTGAGTGAGCAAAACCAAGTGAAAGATCTTCAGGATTATCATACAATCCTAATATATTTGTTACTAAAGCTGAATCATAATCCCAGAGTCTTTTTTTCTGGTACAATAAGCGGTCACCTAAGGGTTTCATATACCCAATTTTCTTCTTTTCAGACAAAGCCCTTGCTAAACCAATAATCAAACTGGTTTTGCCTGCTTCTTCATGTGTTGATGCTATAACGATTTTTTTCATTTAGGATCACCTAATAAGATTCGGGTATCAACTGCTAGCACACCTTTCTTTTGTTCAAAAGCTAGAACAGGATTGATTTCAATATCGGAAATATCTGGACATGTGAGAATAATTTTAGCTAGTCTCATGATTATATCTACACATCCTTCTATATCCCTCCTTTCTTCTCCACGAACTCCTAATAGTAGTGGATAAGCTCTAATCTGTCTAACCATATCCAGTGCGTCCTCTCGAGTGAGAGGTACTGCTCGGAAAGATACGTCCTTAAGAACTTCAACATAAATTCCTCCAAGTCCAAACATGACCGTGGATCCAAAAGAATTATCGATTCGAGCTCCAATTATCGTTTCGATTGCATCTTCCATCTTGATCATCGTTACAATTTCAACTCCAGTAATTAGAGCGTCAGGTCTGTACTTTTTTGCTGAATTAGTAATTGCCTCATAAGCATCTATAACTTCTTCTCGATTTTCAAGATTAAGAGCTACCCCTCCTGCATCGGATTTGTGGATTATATCTTTTGACACAATTTTCATCACAACAGGGTAACCGATTTTTTCCGCAAATTGAATCGCTTCTCTAATGTTTTTCGCAATGTAGCTTTTTGGCATTGGGATTCCAGCCGCATCACACACTTGCATAGCCTCATGTACAAGTAAGAATCTTCTTCCTTCCTTTCTTACCTTATCAATTACATTTTGGAGTGCTTGAGAGTCAATAAGGACATCTGGCATTTCTGGATGAGGCATATCTTCCCCAAATGTACGATTACGATAGTTCGAGTACATTGCACCTAAGCAAGAAACAGCCTCATAAACATCCGGAAAGATCGGAACACCTCTACTTTTAAAAGTTGCAAGGCCTCTTTCGAATTCTGATCCACCAAAGAAAGAGAAAACGAGTGGTTTTTTTGGCCTTGTTTCTAGAAATTTCTTTTCAACTACTGCAGAAAGTTTATCACAATCGAAGCTAGCAGTTTCACAACCTAAGCAAATTACAGTATGAATCGCCTCATTATCAAGAGCAGCCTGTAATGCTTCCTCGTAATCTTTGTTAGAAGCACTACCAGTAATATCAACTGGATTTTTCGTTGAACCAAATGATGGAGTAACTGGACTGAATATTTCTTTTAAAACATCTTGGTTATCATATAAATTCACTCCATACATTTCACAAGCATCAGTAGCAAGTACTCCGATTCCTCCTCCATTAGTTACTATTACGGAGTTCTCCCCCTTTGGTAATTGTTCTTGGATTGCAAGAAACTTGGCCCAATTTAATGCTTCTTGGACACTAAGTGCTCTAAGAGCTCCAATTTGAACCATAACATCCGTGAAAACATTATCAGCTCCTGCTAATGAACCTGTATGGGAGGCAGCTGCCATCGCACCTCTTTTAGATCTCCCTGATTTAATTACAATTATTGGTTTTTGCCTTGTGACTTTTCTAACAACTTGTACTAGTTTTTCCCCTTGTTTTATACCTTCGATATAAAGAACAATGACCTTAGTCAGATCATCTGTCACTAAATACTCAATGAGGTCAGCTTCATCGATATCCGATTTATTTCCAACAGAAACAATTGCTGAAAGGCCTATTCCTTCTGTTTTTGTTTTCCCAATCAAAGCAACTCCAAGGGCACCACTTTGAGTAACAATAGCAACATTACCTGGTGTAATATCTTTTGTACCAAATGTAGCATTAATTGGAGACTTTGCAGAGTAAATTCCAAAGATATTAGGTCCTTGAACCCGCATACCGTGCTCACGAGCGAATTTTACTATTTGTTGTTCTTGCTCGAGATTTCCTATTTCTGAAAACCCAGAGGTAATAATTGATAGAAATTTGACATTTTTTGTTGCGCATGATTTGACAGCTTCAAACACATATTTTGCTGGGATACAAATAACAGCTAAGTCAACATCACTCTCAATATCTTCAACTTTTTGGTACACTCGATGTCCTAATATCTCTCCACCTCGTGGATTTACAGGATATAGTTTTCCATTGTATCCACTATATAGAATATTATCTAAGACTTGATGACCTATTTTATCGGGATTTGATGAAGCTCCGATAATTGTTATTGAACGAGGTTCAAAAAGATACTTAATTGGTGGAACTACGTCAGTCTCCAAAGAAGACCCTTCCAAAGAAACTTATTTTAATAGAAACTTTCATAAAAAACCTAGGATTTCAATAATATATTGAATCCTCAATGTCACTTAGACAAGTTCGATATCTTGTATAAACTGCTTAAAAGCTTACTCATTATTTTTGTAATAAACCTAAGATTGAAATACAGCTTCTATTGAAAAGGCATACGAAGCTCATAAACTCCATTTATCAAATTCCTTTCAAGATTAGGAAACATTTTCTTAAATAATTGGTACATTCCTCTATTTTCAAAGAGAACCTCTGCAGTGAATCCTAGCAGTCCTGATGACTTTGCAAGGTAAGTTAAACGAGTGAGAAGGGCTGTTCCTATTCCACGGTTTTGATAGTCATCTTTAACGACAAAAGCAGCTTCGGCAGTATGAGACACTTTATCAATTCCATACTGTGCAACTCCAACGACTTGTTCAACCATTCTCCTTTTTATTATGGCAATAATAACCATTTCCTGAGTAAAATCAACAATACAGAATTCTTGTATTCGGGAATGAGGGATATCTTGCCTAACGGACATGAAACGCCGGTATAATGATTGATCAGATAAATCATAAAAGAACTCTTTTAACAAAGGTTCATCGCTAATTTTAACAGGTCGTATTAAAATCTCTAATCCTTTTTTCGTAGTTCTCCAAGCTTCTAAATGCTCTGGATACTCTCCCTTTTTTCCTGGTATGAATGCTTGATCTTTATAGATTAAATTATGAGTTTTAGCTTGTTTTATGAGATCCCCTCGAAACTTCGGATGAGCTATTGAAATTAATTGCATCACTCGCTCACGAATGCTTTTTCCATGAAGATATGCAATACCATATTCGGTAACTACATAATGTATATCACCCCGATTTAACGTTACACCTCCTCCTTCTGAGAGAAAAGGAACGATTCGTGTGACATTGCCGTTTTCAGCAGTTGATTGAAGCGTAAGAATGGTTTTACCCCCTTTTTCTAATACGGCGCCACGCATAAAATCAGCTTGTCCACCAATACCACTGTAAAAGGTTTTTCCAATTGATTCTGCTGTCGCTTGTCCAGTAAGATCAATCTGTAGGGCACTGTTAATTGCAGTCATGTTATTATTTCGAGCTATAACCAGAGGGTCATTTGTATAATCAATTCTTTTCATTTCAATGGATGGATTGTCATGAATGAATTCATATGTGCTTTTTTTCCCCATGCAAAACGATGCAATCGCTTTACCTTTATTTAATATTTTGTGTGAATTATTAATAACCCCTTTTTTCATTAAACTTACGAGTCCATCTGATATTAATTCAGTATGAACCCCAAGATTTTTCTTCTCACTTAAATTAGCCATAACAGCGTCAGGGATGGAGCCATAACCAACCTGTATAGTATCCCCGTCTTGAACTAATTTTGAAACATAATTACCAATTTTATCAGCAATTTCATTATACTTTTCATCATCCATTGGTTTAGGATCATATTCCAATATTGGCTCATTGTACACAATTGCATAATCAATGTCTTCTAAATGAAGAAACCCATCACCGTGAACCCGTGGCATATGGGAATTAATTTGAGCGATTACCAAAGGTGCAGTCTCTGTAGCAGCTTTCGTAATATCAACAGAAACGCCAAGGTTTACATAACCGTGCTCATCAGGAGGAGAACACTGAATTAAAGCTACATCGAGTGGCACTAATCCCTGATAAAAAAGACTTGGAGTATTAGAAAGAAATACTGGAGTATAATCAGAAAGGCCTGCATTTATTGAATTTCTTGTTGGGTCTCCAATAAAAAAAGAGTTGTGACGAAAGTTTTTTGTAAATCTTGAATCGGTGTAAGGGGCAACACCTAAAGTCCAGACATGAAGAACCTCAGCATCAAAAAAAGCTTTAGGGTGTGATTCAATAAAAGAAGCGAGAGAATTCACAAGATATTGAGGCTCACCACATCCTGTTTGAATAAAAATTCGATCTCCACGATGTATATGACTGAAGATTTTTTCTTTAGAGATAAATTTATCTTGATATTTGTATTTCATTTCATCCAAGCTTGAAAATTTATCACCTGAGGTCATCTAAATCCTCAATTAAATAAGATAATTAAGATTTAAATCCTTTTAGAATTTACTATAGATTTCCTTTTGGTGGCAATGAAAAGATGTCTGGTAAAAGTCTAGAATTTGAGTATTCTATCCAAAACAGTATTTTCTTCTACAAAACAAGCTAATATGATTTTTTATATCAAATTAAATTCTAAAAGATAATTTCCTTTTTAATATTAAGAAGAAAGCTCTAATGAATATATTCGACCATGAAAGGAGAATAAAAAAAAAAGAAAGATTAATTCTTTTTCTTTTTGTATAAAATTGTAATTGAAAGAACTAAACTCAATAAAACAGGAAAAACCTCAAAACCAGGAGTACTGTCATTGGAAACATCTTCAGAAATTGTCCACAAGCTAAAATGAGTAGTATTACAATATAGGGTGTCTTCTACTAACCATTGATATTTAGGAGCAGTCCACTCATCAGTGGCCTCATCATAATACATAAACTTTAACTTCTCCATGTTTTTCACTCCTAGCTGGTTCTTGATCTGGTTTGTAAAAGTATAGGACATATTGGCTTGGACTGGAGCGCTTGTGTTCATTTCGATTGCCATTGTTTGAGTTCTTATTTGATATCGGTTCTGATTCATAGCTTTAGGTGATTGGCTGTATTCTGTGATGTTAACCATAGCCCCCTGTTCTAGTTTTAATTGAAGCTCAAAACCAGATTTGGTCTTTATTCTATAGGTATTCCCTGCTTGAATTGCAAAACCAGTTCCATTATTTGGTGTGTATGGTGTTCCAGGTACAGGGTTTCCATCAGTAAGAATTGTCCATACTGAGAAATGGGTTGTATTACAAAAGACTGTTGCTCCATCAGGGGTCGCTTCAATCCAATTTTGATGTGTATATTGCCATCTAAAGGTTTCCTCATTAAAAAAAGCCCATCGAAATGTATAAACATTACCTAATCCGTTCAATTCATGATTTGTGTAGTTTCGGAACATGGTAGCGTTCATGAGCGTAGTTCTATTGAGTTCCATGTGCATATAGCGATTGACAGCGCGAGTTTGAGGAGGTAAACAGTCTACGGGATTTTTTGCTGTTTCATTTACTCTTAATTGAACAGTTTCTTGTGCTTGAAATCTTATATGATTTCCACTTTTGGTTCGCAGTTGATATTGCTGATTTGCCATTAAGTTGATTTTAGTACCATTATCAATTTCTGACCAAGGATTATTTGTTTCTAAATCATTTAATATGAAATAAGTAGTAGGTTCTAAATCAGCTATTGAGGTTGAAATATAAGAAACTATTAAGAAGCTAATCAAAACCACAAAGATTGTAGCTAAATAATTTTTGATTTTCATTAAGAATTTCTCACCAACTTAATTTTATATTGAGATTCTATGAATATTGTAAATTATTTCTTAAATAGATTTGAGGAACACTTTTTTTAGCTATTATTAAATCGACATTTGTCACGTAAATGAGATAACTTTAATCTTCATAAAAATAAATTAAAAAAAATTAGTTTTCGTTTTTGATCAGTTAAATCGTAATTAATTTGTCTTTTTTCGTCTACTGATAGCTTTTTTCAAATATTCTACTTTTTTCCCGTTAATATAATACTTGTTTCTATCTACAGGTTTGAGTAGATGAATTTTTTCAAAATTCCTTAGATGATATCTTATAGCTTCTTTTGAATATCCTAGATAATCCGTTAAAGTATCAAGGTTCCACGAATTCATCTGAAGAAAAGAATTAGCTACCCTAAATCCAATTCCTGATATAATTGCAAAATAAATTTCGAGAAACTCATAATTAGGAGGATTAGCTTTGAGGAAGAATATTTCATATTGACCTACTTTTTGATGATGAATAATTTTGAAATCTTCTAAAACTCGAAGATGCCATTTTAAGCTAGAGGTACCAATTCCTAATTCTCTTTTTAATTCACGAAAATGTAAGAAATCCCTATCTTTCAAACTTTCAATTATTTTTTGTCGGGTTTCATTCTCAACAACAGCTTCTTCATCAATTCGTCTAAGTAAGGGGGGATAAATAACATGACCTATAAATATTAAAGGCCCAAGGAGGAATGTAGATAGCCATTTGTGATCTTTTGGCAAAGTAGATTCAATGATAATATTATTTTTTCTAAAATTATAAACTAAATAACCAAATAGCGAAAATAATAATATTATGGTAGAAAAGACTATAATAAATTGAATATTATCCGAAATTTTGAGAAGAGGCCGTAAGGGGTTATTATGCAAGTTGTTACTATCTGCAGAGGGTTTAGAAACTAAAATAGACGTTAAAAGCTCAGAGAATGTGATTATTGATGTATTTGTTCCGCTAGGAGAAATTGGCGCTGCAATGATAAAACCTGATTCTTGTTGAAAAGCATTTACCGTTGTTCTACCCTCAGAAGCATTTTGACTTTTAGCAATACTGAAAATATCGTCAATTGGAGAAGCGATTCCAAATTTTCCTTGTATTTGTACAATGGAGTCCTTTAAAAAGATGTAAGGATTCTGAGTCAGGCTATCGTTTGTAATTAAAAGATCTATAGTCGTCGTTGAGTTACCTGGAGGCCATTCCTTTGAGCCAGTGCTATTAATTGAGAGTTTAAGTAAATTATGAAAAGATTGTGAAAAACGCCAAATTTGAGGGGAAACAATGACATAAGTGCCACCTCTTTGGATAAAATCTTCTAATTGAGCAATTAAAGTTTCATTAAAAGGAGTTGTAACTTGGTTTGCAGCCATTATTATTGTAGAATATCTTTCAAAGTATCTGTTGTCAAGAAATAAATCGTTTAGGTTTTCAGATGTTTTAATATCAGTTACATCGCCAGATGAGTTAAGATTATTCCTTATTGCTGTAATTAAAGTGACATCAATGATATCTTCAGAAATGAATAGAACTAAATCCTCCTGAACTCTAGCTTGGACTTCTATTATATTAATAAAACTCAATAAGACAAGAGTAATTAAAAAAAATCTATCGAATTTCGTTCTTTTCAAAAATTTTTCCTCTATTAGATACGATCTCGCTTTTAATATAAAAGATTGCATTAATCATTAAGACGCAAAAATTTTAGTTTTTATTGGAACACTTTTTTGAATATACAATTCTGAGCTTGTTTTGCCAATTTGGAATTAGACTATTCATTAAAAGATCCTTTATCTGAATTTACTAAACGAGCATAATATAACTCAAATAGCTGCTATAATTCAAGCGTATAGGGGTAAATCCTTTAATTAATTTTATCAGGGAAATAATTTAACTTACTTTCGCAAAAAAGGCAACCACTCATACCTTGATGTTTCATTGTGGTAAAACAGTCTATACAGATTGCCCTAAAACAGCTTGTACACTGATAGTGAGCTTTTGAAATTGGTATATCTTCATTGTGAATCTCACAATGAAATACCATTGCTTTTCCTAAAATTAATTTATCATCTGCAATATTATCAAATGTACCTTCTGTTTCAATGAATCCATTTATTGATTGCTGTGCGATTAAACGGCTTATAATTTCATGAATAAGCTTAAGTTCAAGATTTGTGAGGTGCGCGACTCTTTTTAGTGGAATCTCAGGCGTGTCTTCGATATCATATAAAGCAGAGATTGTATCTAGTACTATTTTCTCGTTTTGACTAATGGTTTTTTCATGTTTCCTGTAATCCCAATAATCCTGTGTTTTTTCTTTAAGTGAAGAAAAGGACAGGTTTTTTCTAAAAGACTTTAAATCCTCAACTATTTTAGAAGATACTTTTCTGATGCCTTGTTGAGAAATACTAGACTTTTGGGTCTGATAATACTCACTAAGTGAGTTTCTCATTTGTTGTGGATTCAATGAGCTGGATTGAATATCCTTTTCTTTAAAAATACGAGGAACAGGAATTAGTTTCCCTTTACAATAAGGACATTTTGTGCTTTGACCTTTTTTGTAACAGTCAGTACAAATGAAACGGAGACATTGGGAACATTGAAAATGTAATTCAAAGACAGTATGCTGTGTTTGGTCAATCTGACAATAATAATAATCCTGCTGTAACACTAAGGTGCTATTATCATCTCTAATATACCCATCAATTAAGCGTTGATCTATGAACTCTTGAAGAATAAAATTTACATCTTGTATAGTCAATTCAGCCTCATCAGAAATTTCTTGAATCCCAATTTCACCTTGATGGATTGAATTGAGTTTTCCAATAGCAAGAAAGGTTCTTTTAATTGGATGAGATGAAAATTTATATTCCTGATCAAAAGTTTGGAATTGATTGACTTCCTTCTCAAGCATCTTACGTGCAGATGCTTTGATTCGATCAGAGAAGCTAATCTTATCTTGAGACATAATTCATTTCAGTTAAATATTCAGCATCTTTTAAAATTTATTTTGGAGATGGAAAAAACAAAAAACTCCCAATCTAGAGTCTTCAGGTTGTACTCATTAATTTTTCTCGACTGAATAGAGATACTGCCAATCTATAAGCAATAATATCAAAAATTCCTAGGATAAATATCCCAATAAAGATTAACCAGATACTAATAAAGATAATTATTAGTTGGCCACCAATAAGGAATATAGCAGGTAAAACAAAGAATCCAGTCAGTTGTTGCGCATCACGGGTTGAGGATACACGAGAACTAATCATCACTACAAAGATATTTGTTCCAAATCCTAGTAAAGGTGTAAAAATGAGCATTAATAGTATAAAACGAAAATCTGGGAGTAAAAGACGACCTAATTCCGTAAAAGTGAAGAAGTCAACGATTACTGCATAAACCCCACTCATGATCCACGTTAGTAACATTACAGGCAGCAAAGTTGAACCTACTTTTGCTGTTAATATTTCAGAATCAGTTAACGGTAATGATAATAAACCCTCTATTGTGTCTCGTTCTTTCTCACCGACAATCGTATCAGCACTTACAAACGATGCTATCATTACTGGAACCATTAGTAAGAATAATTGACCAAAGATTGAAGCAATTACCATGATTTGAGCCTTTTCAGATAAGAGATCCCAATCAGAAGTTATTGGAGGAAGTAGGTTCATAAATAGTCCAAATTCAGAATCAAAATCTCCTGTTGAAGTGAAACTTATTGAAAACAGCATTATAATCGGGACTCCCAAGGCCAAAACTAATGGTAATAGTGTTGTTGATAATAAGATTTGTTTTGACTTAAAAGCTTCCGCCCAATCCTTTTTCATTAATTCCCAAATTAGTTTAAGCTGCATTAATTTCTTCACCTCGATTGGAAACGCCCATTATCTCTTTATAGATTTCTTCTAATGATTTTTTAGTCGGTCGTACTTCTAATATAGCAATTCCATTTTCTACAAGGGACTGTACAACTAATGGAGTCACTTTACTGAAATTACTGACTTCTAACTTAATAGTATAACCATCTTCTAAAAAGAAAGCTGAATTGACTCCGTCTATATTTTGAATAAATGACTGAAAATTATCGGTTTTATTTAAGCATTTAATTAGGAGTTTATTGGATTTCGACATTTGAGAGCGAAGATCGGAGGTGCTTCCTTGTACCAATACTCTACCCTTATTAATCACCCCAATTTTATTAGCTAACCTCTCTGCCTCAGGTAAGTTATGTGTTGTCATAAAAATTGTTGTATCAAGTTCAGCTGCTTTTTCAATTGCCTCTCGTACGCTAGATTGTGCTAACGGATCTAATCCAGCCGTTGGTTCATCTAAAAATAATATTGGAGGAGAATGAATCATTGCTCGCAAAATACCTAATTTCTGTTTCATTCCTTTACTATAAGAACCAACAGATGAGTCCAATCTATCAGTTAATTCGAATTTCCGAGCCATTTCGATTATTCGTCTAAGTGCTTCTTCATGGGTTAACCCATACATTTTTGCGAAAAATAATAAGTTTCTCTTTGCAGTTAATCGAAGATAGAGATTAGGTCTATCTGTAAGAATACCTATATTTTTTCGCAGTTCCAATGACTCATTTAAGATATCAAATCCATTCACAGTCGCTCTACCACTAGTTGGTTTTAATAATGTCGTCAATAATCTCACTGTGGTTGTTTTTCCAGCCCCATTAGGTCCTAAGAAGCTGAAAATTTCTCCTTCCTTAATAGCTAAAGAAATCCTATCAACAGCTATTATATTTGGAGGAAAAACCTTAGTAAGATCATTTGCTTCTATTATGACTGTCAATTCTTTTTTACACCATTTTAATCCCAGTTAATTATTGGGAGACCAGTTTTTGTAAAATTTAGATAAATTACTGCCAATTAATCTTAATTAAAACCTATTATATAACTTTATTGATAACGGTATGTCACGAAACGTTGTAAAAAACTTTTTACTACCAATTTAAAAGATTTTACAATGACTACAGAACTTTTTACATTATACAGATACTGATTCATTGGAAATTCTTAATTGATATTTAATCTCTCGCGGGAGATAGAAGAGTGTACTGCCCTCGTTGCCACAAACAAGGTAAAATTATCAAGATGAAATCATCAAAACGGAGATTTCATAAGAATATCAAATGGATCTGTCCTAACTGTGGATTAGTGCGTATGCAGCACCAGTGAGAAACCAAAGAATGGAATAACATCTTAAAAATTCATTTTAGAAGTTCAATGGTCTGGTACACTTGCTTTTAGATAGAATGGTCCTGTTATTATGTAAAATAAGAAAAACAAAAATATGCCTAGACTTGTCCAAAAATTCGATAAAATGACATAAACCACAATTATACCATAACCTACCACACGAAGAATACCATAAGCACGAGTGTACGATATATGTGAAGGGTAATGAAGCTGAGTAATCATTAGGAAACTTAAGAGAATTATAAAAAGACTAGTATACAATCCTGTATTATAAAGAATCCCAATCTGGGTTGGACTGGTAGCTATAAGAACGCTTAAAGAGCTCACAGTCAAAGCTGCAATAGAAGATGGTAAACCTTCAAAATAATTAACAGTTGGGTTTTTTAGGAAACGAAAGAGCCTATAGAAACCACACAACATATAGAATAAGGCAATTAGAAAAGCATAAGAATCAAACGTTAATTCTGTCTTTACTTTTTGGTTTATGATCATTAAAATGCATGAAGGTAGGCACACATAAGTGATCACGTCAGCTATGCTATCAAAATAGGCTCCAATACGAGAGGGAAGATTACTTTTTCTAGCAAAGTATCCATCCAAAAAATCAAAGCCAGCTCCTATTATTACTAACCTAAGTGGCCAGTAAACGTCTCCCTTAAATACAAAATAAATCCCTAATAGTCCTGCAACACCATTAAAACCTGTAAACATGAATGAAAGGAGTCTGAAATGCTTTTTGCGTTTATTAGACATAAAGGCGAGCTCGTGTTATTTATTTGAGTAAAGGAATAAATGATGATTGGAAGTCAAGATTATTATAAAGGAGATTAGGGTTTTTTGTAGATGAATATAAAATAAATTCATTTCTTGGGAAAAAAGATTTAGGAAACTTCAATAATTCTGATAATAATTGAACATTTAGAGTACAAATCAATATATTAATTCGAGGAAAAAGACGGAATATAGTAGCGAATATTGACCGAACTGTTGGTGATTTTAACTTTAAGACGTCAGGATGAAGTGAGAAATATCGTATTTGAGTAGTATGTAATAAGATCGAAAATTTCCCAAGAGATCTTCCCTGTGTTGGATGAATTGGCCGAATTATTTGTAGCACGCAGATTAATTTATGGTTAATGTAGAAGTAGAGCCAATCTGGAGAATTATCCCAAGAATATTGTGGTATCCAAAATCTTTCTTTTTGAAACACGAAATCTGTCCAAGGCTCAGGAGGTTTACTCGATCTCAATATTCTAAGAGGAACCTGTCTTTTTTGACCTAATGAAAACAAGTACCGAAAAAGAAATACAATAGATACCTTTGAAATAGGAATATATTTTGTTTTTTTAGCAAGATACCTCATTCGATTATTCGTTGTTTTCACTAAAAAGAAACGATTTTCATCCTGAGAGAAAATTCTTTTGTTATAAAACTCCGTAATTCTCTGGTAAATCCCTCTGTTTTGCCAATTAGGATGAACTTTAATGTTGTGAATCCAAAAAGCAGGTTTATCGATTGGTTTATCATTCTGAAAAGGCTGTAGTGGATGCGCCCAGCTTTGACCAATTATTTCTTGATAAGTACGAGCAACTACAGTGTGTACACCGTCAGTTGAAAGCCATTGTTTATACTCTTTTTCAGAGATAACAGGAGAAATCTGTTTTTGGTTTATTGAGTAATCATTTTGTATAAGAAGAGGTATGTCTGCATTGGATAAGTGAGATGATATTTTGACAGTCATAAGCTGGTTTTCCATAAACTATCTATCAAGCCAATAATAATTATATTAAAAGATTTAACTATCAACGTCTAATTAAAAGGGCATTTTTTCACATATAGTTTTTATTATTGGGAAAGTTAGCTCACTTTATTTCAGAGAAAGAGCTCAACAGTCAGAACCTCTATAAGGAATTGTAAAATCTCTTCTATCTAGAAAATTCCAGAATAAGGTCCTTTATTCAGGTGTTTAATAGGATTGTCACTATCAATAGGAGTTTCAATGGCAATTTCTAGATTTTTTTCTGTAAAAGAAACATCTACAGGGTTACAAAAGATTAAAGAAAATCAATTAAATGCTATAGAATTCGGTCTTTTGAATTGCGTACTAGGACATTCAAATATTCCAGGCACAATTCCCTATCCAAGCGAAAAGCAATCAAAATCGATTAGAGAGATAACCCCACCTGAAGAATACTATACTTCAATACATGGACCTTATAGGATCTCTGCAACTTCGGAAGATCCAAAGAAATTGCAGTATTCAAAATCTAATTTATCAAAGTCTTTATTGATTGCAGATTGGATAGGTGCTAGACATGTCACATTCCATGCGGGGAGTTTTAAGCAAAAACACAATAATCAACACGTTCAGAAGATCCTCAAAGAATGGGAAGATTGGCGACAACATAAGGAATATAAAGCAAAGTTAGCTCCTGAAGTGGGGGGGAAATACAATTCTTTTGCAGATTTTTTTACTTTAGTTGAGATTGCTGGAACTATCGATAATTGTTTAATTACATGGGATATAAGTCATGATTTCGCTAGAGGGGGTAAAATAACGACTGAAGAGGGCGTACTCAAACGACTTGAGTTATTAGATAAGACTTTTATGCTAAACAACGAAAATCGGTTACCAATCCACTTTTCGGGGATAGTAGTAGGAAAAGCGGGGGAAAAACAGCACACCTTACTAGATCATGGGACAGGTGTACCATGGAAACTCGTATTTTCAGTCTTAAAAGAACAAAATTACCTTGGAAAATTAAATTTTATTTGTGAAAGCAAAGTTCCTAAAGGTGAGAATTTCTCTGGAAATGCTATCTCAGATGCAGTTCATGCACGAGAATTCTTAGAATCTGAACAGCTAATTAAAACTTATAAGGGGAAACCTGGACATCTAGATTATTATTTCAAATGAAAGATTCAAAAAAGGTTTTGATTAATATCACTAAAAAAGAAGAAAAGGTGTGGAATATCCAATGAAGCCTATAAAAATCCCTCAGAAGAGGTTTGAAGAAAGACAACAAGAATTTATAAAAATCCTTGAAAAGAAACTTAATTTAAGGAATTTTATTATTATCAATCCTAGATCAATTTATTACTTGACTGGTTTCTCAATGATCCAGACTGAACGTCCTTTTCTGGTAATATTTAAAGGTTCTAGTATGAATTTCTTTGTCCCTGAATTAGAAAAACAACATGTTCTTGAAGAAGTTCCAAATGTGGATAATTTAGGAGGATATTTTGAATATCCTGACATTACGCATCCAATGATACATTTTAACAAATTTATAAAAGAAGAACTAGATATTAAAGATAAAATAGGAGCAGAAGGGGCTGGGGCTCCTGGCATGTGGGGTTATCAAGGCCCTTCTTTCAAAGATGCCCTCAAAGTGTCTGTTGAAATTAATTCAGATATTATTACAGATATGCGAATCATCAAAGATAGCGATGAAATTGCTTCTATTCGTGAAAGTGCACGTTGGGGAGGACTTGCTCATAAACTTTTACAGGAATA
>JBHLKC010000014.1:3363-31198 GCA_048887065.1 Candidatus Hodarchaeota archaeon | reverse complement strand
TACAAAATCGATAAATTGAGTCATATTCGCCTTTTTTATCCAGTCTTCTGTTGGTTTCCAGAGTATTTTTCCCAAGAAGAAATTCATCTCCTGAAATCTTATTTTTTCAATCGGTCTAATATTATCCATAAAATATCCTTTAAAGTATTCCAAAGCTTACCAGCATATTAACCCCTATATAGATATAAGAACTAATAGAGTTATATAGTTAAATCAGGCTTAAATTGTATAATACTCTCATCTTTTTCAATTTTTGATAAATTAAAAAGAATGGTGGTCATAATTTATGATAGATATTGAGCATAAAGAAACAGTGGGGATTTTAAAACTAAATCGTGAAACTACTAACGCTTTGAATAGCGAATTGATAAGTAAACTTACAGAAGCTTTACAAAATATGGAAAGTGATCCTGAAGTGCGAAGCCTTGTTTTTTCGAGTTCAAATGAGAAATTTTTCTCTATAGGACTTGACATACCAGAGTTATTCAACTTTTCAAAAGAGGAATTTGCTAGATTCTATCACTCGTACAATAGTTTTTGCATTGCTTTGTATACTTTTCCAAAACCTACAATAGCAGCAATAACAGGTCATGCAATAGCAGGAGGGTGTATCATCACTCTGTGTTGTGATTATCGTTTAATTGCAGAAGGACGGAAGTTAATGGGACTCAATGAGATTAAATTGGGTGTCCCAATCCCCTATCCTGGTGATTGCATCTTGAGACAGCTTGTTGGAATAAAGATAGCTCGTGAGATTACGGATATTGGTGATTTTTATGACGCAGAAGCTCTACTCAAGATAGGGATGGTAGATGAAGTTATACCCATAAATCAACTGTTGAGTACATCAATTGAACGAGCTCATAAACTCGGTTCTTTACCATCTGATGCCTTTATTAAAATCAAACGTAATCGAATAGAAGCTGTTGAAAGCCAAGTGCTGAAAAATATTAAGGAAAAAGAAAAACAATTCATTGAAAGCTGGTATATGGATACAACACGTGAGCGACTCAAGGAAGCAATGACTAAATTCTAAAAGATTAATAATTCTCTTTCATTAATTTTTATTACTTAAATAAAATTATTTTCCAATGATTCTTACTTTTTCAACTCGTAGTGATGGGATATTATGGTTTAGGAACTGTTTTGAATCATTAGCGATGCCTGAAATTTGCATTAACCATTCATAACCATTACCTGCGATCATTACATCTTTTAATGGAAAAACAATCTCGCCATTTTCAATGAGGAAAGCATTCGAGAGTTGCGCACTAATAACTCCTGAACCTACTTGTGGAAATCCTGCCATTGAATCGACGAAAACTCCCTTCTCGGTTTCAGTTATTAATTGATCTAAACTTTTAGATCCAGGTTTAATTGTCAAATTTAAGGAATAGACGGTAGGTTGAGTTTTATATCCGCCTCCTATGATCATCCTTGCAATATCAAAATCTGTTACGTATCTAGAAGCATTTGCAGTTGTTACATCTTCTAGTCCATTTGCTGATGTACAATTCTGCATGAATTGTATTAATTCACCTTTTTCTACTAATGATGTTCGTTGTGTTGGAGTACCTTCGTCATCAAAAGCATGAGAAGCAATATTCTCATCCAAGGTAGAATTATCGTATATTGAGAGAGTTTCATCGCAGACTTGATCTCCTATCTTATCGTTCCAGGCAGAAGCTCCTAGTAGAACATTGTCTCCTTTGACAGCATTCGTGATAATTTGAAATAACTGAGTTATATTTGGGGAAAAAATGACCGCTCCTTCAAAGCTTTCAATTCTTTTGGGATTCAATAACTTTAATGTACTTTCTCCAGCTTTCGTTCCTATCATAATAGGATCAATGTTGAAATCTCTTCTATGTTCTTGTTCCCAATGCATTCCTGTGACTTTCTGTCCTTCAATTCCTACTGTACCTAAATACAACTCAATTTTTGATTCCCAATCCTCTACATTTACTCCCAAGGAATTTATAATCCCTCGAAATCCATGTTCAATTGAAACTACTCCATTTTTCACAGTAATTCTTTTATCGTATTCTTCTGCGGATTCCAGTCCACTTTTTGCTATTCCAATGAGATCTTCTATTTCGAGATCGATGATATCAGAGTTATACAAACCTTTAATTTTTTTCGGATTAGAAGATTCAGGTATTGAATAATCGGGATTAGAGCTACTAATTCTTGCAATTTTGATTGAATTCTTAGCTGTAGACAAAATCTTATCTTTTAATAGATTATTTGTTGATGCAAAACCTACTTTGTTATCCTTGAGAGCAACACGAAATCCAATGCCCCCAATTATATTTTGTACATGGTTTAGCAATTCTGAATTCCGAATATCAACGTTAATTTTCTCATAAAGATTATAGAAAGCTTCAGTTGAAATGATGTTTTCGCTTTCAAGATGTGCCAAAGCATATTCAATATTTTGCTTAATCTCTTGACAATATTTTTCGAGTACCACAGGAATCATCCTCCTTTTCCACCTACCATAATATTACATCTTATAGCGGGTACGATACGTCCTTGAATGGCAAATTGCCATTTTCCACATGCCCCAGGTCTCAATATTGCCTTATTACTTATGGCGTCAATGGTTTTAAAGACTTCAATAGCATTACCAGAAACATTAGCTCCTAATATGTAATTATCATCGCTTTCACCATTTTTAATTGCTATTGCTGATTGAAATCCAAAAGTAAAATCCGCGTTAGTATTTGCTTGTCCACCAAAGGTGCCATCAAGAATCAATCCATCTTTAATCCCCTCTATCATTTCATCAATAGAAAAGTCTCCCGCTTCTAATCCAATATTAGTTTGTCGAATTAATGGTTCACAGTTAAAGTCCCATGCATGAGCATTCCCAGTTGGTTCAATTCCTGATAAACTAGCACTTGTTCTATCATGCATATATGACTTTAATACTCCTTCTTCAATCAAAGTCGTTTTATTACACTTAACACCCTCATCATCGTATGTAAAATATCCTAATCCCTTTTCCACAAGTCCAAAATCATAAATTGTCACCAGTTCTGATGAAACAATATTTTCAATATGATTACTGAATCCTCCCCCAGCCATTGCCAAATCTGCTTCTAAAGGATGACCAATAGCTTCGTGAAGAAGAGTAGCACAAAGTGTTGGTTGAATAATAACGTTGAAAGTACCAAATGGACACTCCGTAGCCTCTAATAATTTGATAGCTTTTTCTGAAAGATTCTTACCTATACTTTGTGGAGATTGGTTTTCAAATAATTCCATTCCTCCTGTATGAGCATATGTTTCAGAGAGAGGCACCATTCTTTCATTCTTTTTGGCTAATAGATCTATGTTTAGATTTAATTTTGTATATTTTTCTTGAATTTTTGTACCTTCTGTGCTAAGGAAATATTTCTGATCTTGAATCACAATGAACTTTATATTAATAGTCTTAACATTAGAAGATACATTTTGTGCATTTTTGTTTATTTCTTTAAGTATATCAGCAATTTCCTCTTCTGAATAATCAACGGGTGGTTTTTTACAAGGAACATTTATATTATCAATCACGCTTATTATTGAATCCAAACTTATAGGTTTCTTCCTATTAGTAGCTGCAGACTTTGCCAGCTTAAGAGTAGTTTCTAATGAATTCTTTATACTCTTTGAATCAAGTAAATTAGTAGACGCGAATCCCCATGCCCCATTTGACAAAGCACGGATACCTAGTCCCTCAAAATAGTTTTTTGAACACACCTCTAGAGATCCATTCTTCATAGCATAAAGGGAAATAATACGTTTTTGGCCTCTTAGTTGAATTAAATCTGTAGATAGGATAGAAGCTGATTCTAAGCTTCGTTCTAATAAATCAATAATCATTAGCACCCCTTTTTAATATAAGAAATATAAACATCCTAGGCATATAGAATAACAATTTATTATATAAATTCTTATCTTTTATATCCAGTAGAAGACCTTCCAAAAACCGTTAACAAGGTTTTGTATATTCTAGAGCTGGAAATAATTGAAAATTCAACAGTTTCAATTAATTTGAATGTGATTATTATGAAATTTGAAGATTTAAGCTTTTCTGAAGCACCAAGAGTGACTGGCGAGCTTCCAGGCACAAAATCGAAAAGACTATTAGAACAACAAAGAAATACTGAGGGAAGTGCTCTTTCTTATCCACGGAGTATGCCAATTGTAATGGAAAAAGGCAGAGGAGCAACAATACAAGATGTTGATGGAAATATTTTTGTTGATTTCTTCGGGGGAGCAGGAGTCCTAGCTGTAGGTTACTGTAATCCCTCTGTTCTCGAAGCTGTAAGAGAACAACAAGCTCTTATAACACACACTTTGGACTTTCCAACTAAAATACGTCTCGAATTGATCGAAAAGCTGAATTCAATAATGCCAAAGCCCTTAAGAGATAATATTAAGGTTCAATTTGGTGGCCCAACTGGATCTGACGCAGTGGAGATGGCAATTAAGCTGTCGAGGTATTACACTGATCGTCATTCCTTGATTGCTTTTGAAGGCGCGTATCACGGTATGACTGCTGGTGCTTGTTCCTTAAATTCAGGGAAATTTTGGAAAGAGAAATATATCCCTCTTATTCCAGAAGTACATTTTTCCCCCTATGCTTATTGCTACCGTTGTGTGTTTAACAGGACAATTGATAACTGTACGCGTGAATGTGCCGAATTCTATAAACATATTCTAGATGATCCACATTCAGGGGTAGTTCATCCTGCAGCTACTATCATTGAACCTATTCAGGGAGAGGGAGGATCAATTGCACCTCCTAATGATTATATCAAAAGAATTGCAGAAACTAATCAGAAATACGAAGTGCCTTTAATTATTGATGAAATCCAATCTGGCTTCTGTAGAACAGGAAAATTCTTCGGATTTCAACATTCAGGAGCAACTCCAGATATAATACCAATTTCTAAAGCTCTTGGTGGAGGATTTCCTCTTTCAGCGATAATATACAGAAAAGAACTTGATGTATGGAAGAAAGCCGCACATATAGGAACTTTTAGAGGTAATGTTTCTGCTATGGCAGCAGGAGTTGCTTCAATTGATTTTATGATTGATCATGATCTATCTAACTACGCAGCAGATATTGGTAATCTTATACTAACAAAGCTTAAGAAAATCGAAAAAACATCAGAGATTGTGGGTGATGCGAGAGGCAAAGGCCTTATGGCTGGTATTGAGATTGTAGATAATAAGGAAACGAAAAAGCCATCAGAGAAATTGGCTGCTGAAATTAGAAATCAATGCTTTAAAAGAGGGATTCTTTGTGAAATTGGAGGACATTACAGTAATGTAGTAAGATTTCTTCCTCCTCTTATCATAACAAAGTCAATGGCAGGAAATGCAGTTGATCTAATCGAGGAATCAGTTGTTGAAGTTGAAATCAAAAACAAGTGAACCTTCAAAATTCCTTAAGATTCACCCCAAAATTTTACAAAAGAGGCATAGAATTCAGTAGCTTTAACAAGATGGTCTACAGGGACTTGATCTTCAACAGTATGAGCAAATTCTTCAAAGCCAGGCCCAAATCCAATAGTTGGAATATTAAATATCCCTTTCGTTGCAACTCCGTTTGTTGAAAAGCGCCAATAGGACAATTGAGGACTTTCATTTATTTGATTCTTATATGCTTTAATTGCTGTCTGAACTAGTGGATGAGACTTTTCCATAAACCAAGTAGGATAATAAGCATTAAAAGAATATGCAAATCCTGAATCACTCCTGTGCTCATATTCAGGAACAATAATCTGTGCGTCCACATTCTTAACTGAGGGCAAAGATTTCAATTCATTAACTACAGTTTCCAAAGTATCGTTCGAATTCAATCTTCTATCAATATGTAAAGTAGCACTATCGGGAACCGCATTGATAGAGGGTGAGGTAGAACGGATATCTGTTACAGTGATACTCCCTTTCCCGAAAATTGGGTCAATTGGAAGCTTTGAGTACAATTTTTCGATGTCTAATACAATTGGAGTGATTTTATATATTGCATTTTCTCCTCTCTCAGGAGCAGCGCCATGGCTCGAAATTCCTGTTGTGTGTATTTTTAGATCAACTCTTCCACGATGACCAATTGCAATTTTCAGACTTGATGGTTCTGTAAGAACAACAGCATCAGGCATGATTTTCTTCTCTTTTACTATATATTGCCAGTTTAATCCTTCATAATGTTCTTCTTGGACTGTTGCAGTAATAAGAAGTGTCATATCCTCAGGTAGACCAATTTTCTTTAAGATTCTAGTAGCATATAGTACTGACGCAAGGCCTCCTTTCTGATCACACGCACCCCTCCCATAAATGATTCCATTCTCAAATTTACCTTTAAATGGATCAAATAGCCAATTTTCAGGATTACCAATATCCACAGTATCTACATGCCCATCAATGGCAAGAATGTTTTTACCAGAGCCGATTTGACCTAATAAATTTCCCATACTGTCTATTTGTATATCATCAAACCCAATCTGTTTCATTTCGCGTTCTAATCGCATTATTATTGGTTTTTCATTTCCGTTATAAGAAGGAATGGAAACTAACTCTCTTGTAAATTCTGTAATACCTTCTTTTTGAGTCTCTGCTAGTTTTCTAATCTTTTGATTCATTATCATTACCCGAGGAGGCTATCAATATCTTATATCCATCGAAATTCAAGTGTTTTAGTCTTATTGTTTTCCAATTAAAGTGTTTAATCACTTGAGTTTATCTGAAATTAAGATTGAAGAGGAAGTTTCTAATTGAATTCTATATGAATTTCACTATGTTTGATGAAATTTAAAGGATAAGAGTCAATATTCACAAACATATTAATATCCAATTTTGTTGATTATAGGTATTGTTTAGTAATAAAAACGGAAGCTAGCAGTATGCCAAGAACGAGACCTGCCTCAACGAAAATTGTTTGTACTATCGGACCTGCATCCAATAAAATTGTGGTTTTAAAGAAATTACTAAAAGCTGGGATGGATGTTTGTCGGCTTAATTTTTCCCATGGATCACATGGAGATCATCTCGAGAATTATGAACGAATACGCTCATTAAGTAAAGAGGGAGATCCAGCTGTTTTAGTGGACCTTTGTGGTCCAAAAATGCGTACAGGAGATATAGAAGAAGGAACGGTCATTAAAACAGGTCAGGAATTTATATTTTCTGCTAAAATTGGACTTGAGGGAAATTCAGAGATTTGTTCGACAAATTACCCTCCATTAATAAACGACGCTCAAATTGGGAATCACTTAGCTGTTGATGATGGCTTACTCCTTTTTCGAGTTATTAAAAAGACAAAAGACGAATTAGTTTGCACTGTTTTAAATGGAGGGGCTCTAAAATCACGAAAAGGTATTAACGCCCCAGATGTACCCTTATCACTCTATTTTCCAACTGTGAAAGATCTTGAAGATATTAGGTATGTTATACGAAAGTTTGAGGAACCTGCTGATTTTCTCGCAGCCTCCTTTGTACGCAGAAAAGAGGATATATTACAGGTTCGTAAGATTCTCGATGATGCTCACAGTCAGACAAGAATCATCAGTAAAATTGAAAATAGAGACGGAATCAAAAATTTTGATGAAATATTAGAAGTCTCTAATGGGATAATGGTTGCACGTGGTGATTTAGGAATAGAAATTCCATCAGAACAAGTCCCTATTGTCCAGAAACAAATTATCAAAAAATGTAATGCTGCTGGAAAACCAGTCATCGTTGCAACCCAGATGCTAGACTCAATGATTCGAAATCCAAGACCAACTCGTGCTGAAGTTTCAGATGTTTCAAATGCTATTATAGATGGAGCAGATGCTGTAATGTTATCTGGTGAAACAGCAGTAGGACAATATCCTGTTGAAACAGTCAACTATATGGAAAAAATTTTGCGAGAGATTCAGGCCAATATCCATCTGATAACTTCAACACGTGAGTACAGTGTCGATGATCCATCAATAGCGGAAGTTTTGGGCCGAGGGACTAATATAATTAGCAAAGCAAAATCCCTTAATATCAAAGCAATTGTTACTGCTACAAGAACTGGAGGAACTACCTGTTTAATCGCTAAATATCGACCTGAAATTAGGATCATCGCAGGTACGCCCTATAGTACTGTGAAACGACAATTGAATCTTACTTGGGGAGTGATCCCACTCCAAGTGAAAGTAACACCATCTTTTAATGAGCTGATATATGTTATTGTTGATTCAGCTTTTAAACAAAAGCTCTTATCTCCAAAGGATACTATCATTGTTGTGGGGGGTAGCCTCTTAGGATTTCCCGCAAAAACAAATCAAATTCAAATTTTAAAGGTCGAAGACGTGTTATTATACGGTGAACAGCTACAACGTGATATAGGAGTAGCCTAAGTCATGTCTCAACCATTTAATTAAGTAATTTCTTTTTAATGTCTAAAAAAATGTTAAAACCTGATAAGAACAAATCGTTTACTGAGGTATTACTTGATGGTTATAGCCACGGTAGCAGATGGGTTACAAGAAGACTATGCTAAGAATATTGGTCGAATTGCCCAAAAAAGCTTTGATGATTTTGACATAAAGGAAGGTGAAATTATCGAGGTTGTAAGTGGTGATCGAAAAGTTGGAGTTATTTTAAAACCATTAGAAGAAGTTGTAAACATGAAGAAATCGGATAGTAGTATTGTACCTCCCCGAGCTCTTTATTCAAAGCATAGAAAAAAATCTAAAGGTAGGACTGATGAAATTGTACTGCATATCAATGGATTTCTTCGAGCTTCATTGAAGATTGGGCTTGGTCAAAAAGTCAAAATTGATAAAACAGCTTGTCCAGAAGCTCAAAAAGTTCTCATTGCTGCTTTAAGCCCAGAGGATAAACAAAAGGTCTATATAGATTTTTTAATAGGCCGTCCTGTTATTCGTGGACAAATTATTGAGCTTCAGAACTTTGGAACGCAAGATTTGAAAGTTGCTATTTTGACAACAAGTCCATCAGGAATAGTTCTTGTAACTCCAAACACTGATGTTAGAATATCCCATGATATTCCTCCTGAATTATCTGAGGATGTCTCGGATGATTTTGTAATGTGGGATGATGTGGGAGGCCATCATGAAACGTTATCAAGATTACGTTCATTAGTTGAAAATCCGTTAAGATATCCAGAAATATTTGAAATACTGAATATCAATCCTCCTCAAGGTATTCTTATTACAGGACCAGCAGGTTCAGGTAAAACTTATATCAGCAGAGCTCTTGCATGTGAATCAGGAGTAACTCGATTCTTTGTAATGGGTACAGAGATTGTAAAGGGCTGGTGGACAACTGAAAAGGAAATGGATAAGTATTTTCAACATGTTATTAAGTATGAACCAGCTATAGTAATTATCGACCAAATAGAAGTATTAGCTCCTGCACCTTCTCCCAATCACTCCGACTTGGAAAAGCGAATGACTCAACGGTTGATTCAAAATCTCGATGAATTAGTTAGGGGGCGAAAAGTTATAGTTATTGGAACCACAATAGATGCAAAGTTATTGCATCCCGCCTTGCGGGTATCTGGACGATTTGAAGTTGAAATCCCTATTAGAGTCCCAAATTACGATGATAGACTAGAAATATTATCAATTCATACTCGTGGAATGCCCCTAAGTGATGTTGATTTAAGAGAAATTGCCAGGTCGACTGGGGGATATACTCCTGCTGATCTAGAACTATTAGTAAAGGAAGCTGGAATGCATACACTTGAACGTAAGAATTTACTTGATTTGGAGATAAGTGAAACTCCTACAAGAGAGAGTATTAAATCGCATTTTGTTAAAGTTAATTTAGTTCAAAATGATTTCCTACACGCCTTAACTACAATAAAACCATCTGCAAGTAGAGAAATTATTACTGAAATACCAAATATCACATGGGAAGATATTGGGGGATTGGAAGAGGTAAAACAATCCTTGCGGGAAATGATCGAATGGCCTATTAAAAACCCTGAGTTATTTTTTGAGATGGGCATTCGGGCTCCTCGGGGAGTTTTATTATATGGACCGCCTGGAACGGGAAAGACCTTACTTGCGAAAGCTCTTGCAAACGAAATAGAAGCAAATTTTTTAGTAGTAAAGGGTCCAGAGCTTCTTTCTAAGTGGTTTTCAGAAAGTGCCCGTATGATCAGAGAATTATTCCGTCGAGCCCGACAATTAGCTCCATGTATCATTTTTTTTGACGAAATAGATGCTCTTGCGACTCCACGAGGAGGTGCGTACTCCTCGGACAGTTCACGCGAACGCGATCGCATAATAAATCAATTATTAGCCTCAATGGATGGAATGGAGAGAATGAAGGGAGTCTATATAGTTGGAGCCACAAATCGTCCCAATGCAATCGATCCTGCAATACTTCGACCTGGACGTTTGGATCGTTTGATTTACGTAGGAATACCAGATATTGAAGGCCGTAAAAAGATTCTAAAAGTTCATACGAAAAAAATGAGCTTAGATTCAAATGTAGACCTTCAAGAGCTTGCTCAATTAACACAAAACTATACAGGAGCGGATCTCGAGAATTTATGCCGCGAATCAGCCTACGCTGGATTACGAAGAGATATTTCAACGCGTATAGTGACAAATGAAGATTTTCAAACAGCTCTCAAGGTCTGTCGTCCTTCAATTACTGATGAAATCGTACGTTACTATAAGATTCAAGTAAATGAAATGAAGAAGCATCGGACGAGTGAGTATACTCGTTTTCCAGAGGAGTTTCTTTGAATGGTATTTTGTGAATTAGTAGAATCTCTAACAGAGGATTATGGCAGAAGAATTCTACGCATTCCCCAAGAGGTTATGAACATTCTAGAAATTGATGATGAAACCATAATTGAAGTGATTTCTCAACAAGGGAAACGAATTGGTGTAATTGCCTGTCTTGATCATTTAACTGACTATCAGGGGAAATCAGCTTTCGATGAATCATCACCAGCTGCTAAAAGAGCTCCAGATAAAGTAAAAACAGATGAGTCAGAAAAAGGATTACCTAAACCACAAGGTATCACATTTCAAGGTCTAGTTGAGATAGATAATGAGAATGTATATCCTGCTCGGCTGGATGGTGAAGTTAGATTATCCTTAGGGATAAACATAGGTGATTTAATTGAGGTTGATACAATCCTCCCTCCAAGTAATGCAAAAACCGTTTTTTTCAGTGTATTAGGTCGTGAACCTTCATTATTCTCGCAAGAAGAATATCAGTTGCTTTTTGATCAATTATGTCATCAAGTAAATTTACCCCTTTCAGCAGGCTTAATTACATCTGTAAATTTTGCATTTAAGAAAGAAAATGTTCTCATTCAGGCAACAGATCCCGATGGAATAGTTGTATGTAACAAGGATACTTTTTTTCAATTGAATGAAACATTTGTGCCATTATCCAAACCCAAACCACAAGAAATCACATGGGAACATATAGGAGGGCAAAAAAATATCATACATAGGATCAGGAAGCTTGTAGAACTCCCCATTCGACGGCCTGAGGTATTTAATACAATCAACATTACTCCCCCTAAAGGAATCTTACTCGAGGGCCCTAGTGGTGTCGGTAAGACTTTGGTCTTGGAGGCTTTAGCTCATGAGTCGGGCGCGACAGTAATCAGACCACCATCAGACCTTTTTGCAGGAATTGGACCAACAGAAAAGAATATACGTAATCTCTTTCAAGAAGTGAAAATAGAGGCTAGAAAGAGTCCTGTATTACTTTTATTAGATAATATTAATACTTTAACTCCTGCACCCTATCTTAATCAACCAGAGTACGTTCGACGATTTTCAGTACAATTTGCTTTAGGTATGGATACACTCAAGGGTTCTAACGTAATTATTATTGGAGCTTGTCATTCTGCAGATGATATTGATCCTATTATGAGAAGACCTGGTCGTTTTGACATTGAAATTGAGTTAACAGTACCAACTGAAAAAGAAAGGTTGGAAATTTTGCAGATTCAATTACGAACTGTTCCCTTAGATAATATTGTCACTGAGAACCTTTTATCATCTTATGCCAATAGAATGACTGGATATACAGGAGCAGATATTGCTGCATTCGTGAAAGAGGCCTGTATGCGAGCTGTAAGTCGTTATTCAGATTTATTCAGTGTCTGGAGAGCTCAAATTCCTCCTTCGATTTTACGTATGATTAAAGTAATACAAGAAGATTTTGATGAAGCTTTCAAAGCCATCGAACCTTCTGCTCTTCGTTCAATTCATTCCAAGGTTTTAAATCCAAATGTAAGATGGTCAAATATTGGAGGATTACACGATACAAAAAATCTCCTTCAAGAGCAGATTGAATGGCAATTTAAAAATCCTAAGGTATTAGAGGAAATGGGCGTTAAACCTAGTGGAGGAATGTTACTTTATGGACCTCCTGGTAATGGTAAAACTCTATTAGCAAAAGCTCTTGCTACTGAATTGCAAGCAAGTTTTATATCTGTTAGAGGCCCAGAATTACTTAGTGTTTGGTTTGGTGAAAGCGCAAAAATAATTCGTGAGCTTTTTAATCGCGCTAAAAAACTTGCACCATGCATTGTTTTTTTCGACGAAATAGACGCTATGGTTCCACGAAGAGGTGTGGATAATACGGAAGGAGGTAGAGAGATTGATGCGACAGTAAACCAGTTATTAACTTTGTTGGATGGTATAGATCCGAATCATGGCATCTTTGTGTTAGGGGCAACAAATCGCCCTGGAGCTTTAGATTTAGCTCTATTAAGACCAGGTAGGCTTGATCGATTAGTTTTAATTCCCTCACCTAATGAAAAAGCTCGCAAAGAAATCTTAAAAATCCATACTCAGAATACTCCCATTGAAGGTGATTTGGAGGAGTTACTAACTGATTTGGCTAAAAGAACACAACATTTTTCGGGAGCGGATCTCGAGAATTTATGTCGTGAGGCTGTATTAGCTAGTTTACGAGACGATTTTAAAAGAAGAATAGTCTCAAAAGAGCATTTTGAAGAAGCAATAACCAAAGTTTCTCCAAGCGTTGACCCTCAATTAGAAAAATATTATGATAAATTTGCAACAGAGATAATTGGTACTCAAAGGAAAAAGAAATTTCCTAAAAGTACTTACTCATATGGTTAATGAAATATTATTGTGTATTTGAAGACTTAAATTTAAAATAATAATTCTTTCATTCTTCTACAAGAGTAATGTAATACATTCCTAATCACGTCAATTTAGGTTTGCATTTCAGGAATCTTCGATAAGCTTCTTTTTATTTTTACATGTAATTTTCTTAAAGAAGGGACCTTTCCAGAATACAAGTTTTATGGGTAAAGCTCTAAACTTAATATATTTCGAGATCACATCAATTCCTAAAATTTTTGTCACAACATCAAGATTGTACTTCTTTTGCAGGTTTTCAAGGCATTGGCTGATTTCACTCTGAGAATTAGAAAGTTGAGATTTCGCTTCAATCATTATCCCAGTACCTACAAAAGGATTAGTAGGATCAGTTTCATCAATGGTCAAAGCAATAAATGGATTATTTTCCAAATCCTCCAAAATTTTCGCTTTCTTATTTATTAAGAAAGATAAAACACACTTTCCAGGTTCATTTACAAAGATGGTGGGACATATCCGCGGATCCCCACTTGAATTAATGGTTGAAATGTACATGAAAGACATTTTATGAAAAAATTTAGAAATGTAGTCAGGTAGTATGCAGATGCGACCATCTATCTCACATTTTACATGCATAATTTAATCACGTACATTTCAAAATTTAATCATATTAGGTCTTGAAGACTTCCAAGAGAAGAATTGTTCAGGAACGATTTCGATTATTGTCCTACTTAGGATAGGAAAAAGTCGCCATGCACTGGGATAACTCCTGTGTACTCTCCAATAATATCTTAAATAATTAGGATATTTCCTAAAGAAAAGGAGATAAATACGAATCATTAAGACTCCCAATAATAGGTGGTAATATATTCCAGTTTGAAAATTATAACCATAAACCTTAGATCGACCTGAAATCATAACACCAATACTCTTCGTTAGATCCTTATCACTTTGAGAACTAATGAAGATTGTTAATTTCTTATTTTTACGAAGGTTTTTGATTTTACGGCTTTTAATTGAAGTAGCAATGAAAAAATTTCTACCATCAAAAACGAACAGAGTAGGGGTAATGTGGGGGATCCCATTTGAGACTGTACTTACTTGAGTAAATTTTGAAGTGGAGATCAGGTTCAAAAATCCTTTTGGTATTGATCTTACATATAGAAGACGAAGATGAAGTAGGTTCAAAAATGTAAGACTGAAAGCAATGAAAAGGTATAATAATAGCATTCGTAATAAAAAGTAATCTAAAAAACCTAAAGGAACAAGGAAAAACCCACTGCCTATTGCTAAGAAATGTGAATAATCAGATTCTTCTAATTTTCTAATATCTGTTGGGGAGAACTGTGTTCGTAATAATGGATTCTTAAGATATTTACTAAGACGGTAATTCCTACGAATTTGAGTTAAAATTACATAAAATGAAAGACCTAGCCTATAACAAAGATCAAAGGCAAGAAGCATTATAAAAAAGGTTAATAATAGAGGTAAAGATGTGAAATTCAAATCTCTTTGTATTTTGGTTAAGATATTCTCTATTCCAAGGCTAGTGGAAGAGATTCCATACGTTACTACTGAGATAAATACAATCACACTAATTATAATTGAAGAGGGATGGAACATGTTTTCCAGAAAGTTCACAAGGAATTTTTGATTAACCTTGTTAATCCTTTCAATTTCGACATTTCTCAATCTATTAGCATAATGAAATATACCAATCGTCCATAAAAAGAGGCCAATTGCTCCACAAAGACCTGCGACTAAATAAGATAATGGAATTCTATAGATAATGTAGAGAAATACTCCCCATATTATATACAGCAATAAAAGCATAAATACGTTAATTGGAGATTTAAATCTATTAAAAAACAAAATTCCATCGAAAACTTGCTCTTGAAGGAATTTATATTTCTTTGAGGGTTGCATTGAGCCTAGTTTCAATCTTTTTACTCCTTCGGTTAAGGATGAAGTATTAATTTTAGAAATTTGATGAATATATTACTAATCTAGATTATTAATAAGATTTCACACTAATAGTACTTGAAAAAAAAATGCAATCGATTTCCTTAATGCCTAATAGAGTGATTCCAGTATCCTAATCCTTTTGATGATTTAGGTATCATTTATAAGGAGGATCTCAGTTAAATAACAAAACTGAATTATTAAAATTAGGTCTTTGCTTCAAACCAAAAGGTTCGATTCAAATGGACAACAAACCTAACGAAGGGAGTTCTATATCAGAAGGTCTTATTATTACTATCCTTCAAGATGATGGTCCAGTAAATGTTTATGATTCCTCTCCCTTAAGCGAAAGTGAAGCTTACAATATGGCTATTAAGACAATGACGGCTATTGGATCGGATGTGAGAGGAGGGATGGAACTTGGTGAAATTCGTGCATTTGGACCAATGCCTACAGGGAGAGATCCATATCTAACATTAGCATTTATCTTTTTTTTGAGGACAAAAACTACTATTGATGAACGGATTGCACGATATGGACGTTTGATAGTATTTTGGATCATCACAACTTCAACTGCTACAATGAGGTACATTGGACTTATAAAACAGACAATCAGACGGACTCTACAAATGTATCACATTGAAACTGCCGAAGATCTTCAAAATAAAGATATTATGCCCAAAATTGAAGAAAAATTACAAATAATCGAATCTGGTATTGAATCATTTTATATAACTGAAGATGATCAAATAGATTCTTTTGTTGATTTGTCTTTAATTCCCTCTTTTTATCCAATTATATTTGTCGATAACCCTAGTAAAATGATTAAAATTCTGTTAAGGAAAGAAACTCCCCCAACTAGAAAAACAGAGATTTTAAACCTTGTACGAAACGAGTTCAAAAATAAATTTCCAAAGATTTCTCTCTATAAAATTGAAATCATCTCGGATCCTTTATTTATTCAGGGTATACTCTCAAAAGCTGGTTTTACTCAAGAACCTAGCCCTGGAGTACCTTTCCAGATACGCTTATCTGATCAGCTGACATATGAGAAGCTTGATTTTTTAATTGATAATGTCTTATTTTTACGGAAGAATCAGCTGATAAAGGTTCTATTAACCGCAATAGAAGAACAAAGAATGGTAAATATCGATGAATTATCTATAGAGACTGGGCTATCGTCAGAATTGATAATAGAGGCAATAGAACGAGCTAAAAAGGATGGATTGCTGCTTAACTCTGAAATTAAAGATGGAAATTTGGTTTTCAAGAAATAAATAAATGAATAAATTAATCAAATTTCTTCATAATAGAGAATGTCTTTCAAATTTCCTTCTCTTTGTCCTTTAGGTTTGAATACAGCTTTGACTTTCATTTCTGTTAGATCTTTTTGAATTTCTTTTGTTTTAATGATTCCTAAAGTCGCTCCATTTGTATTATCTATATCGATTAACGCAACAATCTTGGGAGTCTCCATTTTTTTGTTATGGGCATTTATTGTAGCAATTGTAAAAAGTCTGATAGTGCCTGTAGCGGGAATTTCAACCCAATTAATGTCAGGAATCTCCTCAAAGCAATCCTCACAATATAATCTAGGTGGAAATAGGATCTTTTCACACTTAGGACATTTTGTAGCAAGAAATGTCTCATTCTGAATAATGTGTTTAAAAAATTTGTCACCAGCAGTACCACTTGGATAAAAATAGTCTGCTTGCATATTCCCTCGCCAATGCATAGGGGAGGTCGGATCTGTTTGCTTTTCAGTAAAAGTCATTAATTCTCACCTTCTCTTAATGGTTTAAAATATTTTATATCCGTTATTGACCCTTTTCTTTCGTTTGCAGGTTTCCAAACAGCTTTAACTTTCATTCCAATTTTCAATTCTTCAGGTTTCATCTCCCCAAAATAGTGCATGAAACCATGTAGAGGAGAAGCTCCATCTATTGAAATTACACCAATAAGAATAGGATCTTCAATCCTTCTCGCGTCCGGATCAATATATGAAATAGAAAAAGTTTCAACTGTTCCTGTGTCCTCTAGGTATGTCCATTCTTCAGTGGGTCCGTAACAATACTCACAAAACATTCTGGGAGGTACTAAAACTCTATTACATCTTTTACATTGGATACCTATTATTTTACCTTCCTTCAATTCCTGCAAAAATCTACTCATTGCAGGCCCCAGACTCCAGCTATATTGAACCTCTGGTTCCCACCACGAATAGGTTATATTTTTATCAAAAATATCTCTATTTCTAATATGAGTACCAGGAGCATATTTTGGAAAACCAGTAATTTCTTTTTTTTCAGTCACAATCTTCACTTCCTGAGTACAATAACAGTACCCATCTGCATAATATCTCCCCATGCTTGACCAACCCCAACCTGAGGGTCACCAGGTATTTGTCTTTTTCCAGCTTTACCTGCTAATTGCCAATACAATTCACAGACTTTTTGACCCATTGTAGCAGCGATAGGATTACCCACACCCAGTAATCCTCCTGATGGACATATGGGTAGGTCACCATCTCTTTGAGTGACACCTTCACGAGTCAAAATCGGAGCTTCCCCCTTATCACAAAGCAAAAGTCCCTCCATATGATGTAACTCTTTATAATCAAAAGGATCATATGGTTCTGCAAAATCTATTTCTTTTCGTGGATCTGAAATACCAGCCATCTTATAAGCCATTTTGGCAGCGTTTGCTACATAGCGGGGGAAGTATAAATCGCGATTTGTCCACATTGTACTATCAATATTCCAACCCACACCAGCAACACAAATTGGATCATCATCACCAATAAATTGTTTTGCTTTTTCTTGGCTGCAATAAATTAATGCGGAAGCTCCATCACTCGGAGGAGAAATATCAAGTCTTTGAACAGGCCAAGCCATAACTTCTGAGTTTAATACATCTTCTACTGTAATGTTAGGATCTGCTAATTGCGCACAAGGGTGTCCTACCGCATTTCTTTTATTCTTAACAGCTACTCGGGCAATGTCCTCTTTCTCAATATTATGAGCTGTCATATATCGATTCATTTCCATGGCAAATAACCAAACAAGATTTGGATTGAGAGGTCTATCCAAGATAGGATCCCATATATGTCGGAATGCTGTCTGAGGGTGCGGATAACAAGAACCCATTTTCTCTTCACATACAACTAGAACAACATCTGCCACTCCTGAAGCGACATGCCACCATCCTGCTATAGGTGCAAATACTCCTGTTCCTCCACCATTAAACACACGAACATATGGTTTACCTACTGCAGCTGCCCCATCTATAAGATTCTCACCTTTCATATGAATACCATCAAAGGCATCAGGAGCGCTTCCCATAACAACCATATCGATATCAGATTTTTGAATACCTGCCTCTTCCATCGCCATCTTAGTTGCTAAATAAGAGAGTTCCTTTCCTGTTTCTTTCAGACGTCTTCGGAAAAGCGTCATTCCTCCTCCAATAACAACTACATCTTTCATTATTTTCACATCCTATCCTCTTTCAAAAATAGCTAACGCTCCACTTCCAGAGGGTATTCCACGCCAAGATTGAGCTAGTCCTACTTCCGCATCACTAACTTGTCTTTTTCCTGCATGACCTCTTAGTTGTATTACAATCTCAAGTGATTTTTGTAAACCTGTAGCTTCAAGACAGTTTCCTACTCCTAATGAACCGCCTGAAATGTTTGTAGGAAGTGAACCCTTTAGATCTAATGCTCCTTCCTCTAATAATTGAGCAGCTTCACCTTGTTTGGCCAAACCTATTGCTTCTAAATGCTGGAGTTCTTTATAAGTAAATCTATCATCGATCTCTGCAACTTGGATCTGTTTCCTTGGTTGATCAATTGCAGCCATCTTGTATGCCATTTTCGATGCTTGAGTCGCATATTCAGCGTCCATCCCCCTTGTTGAGAGCCAAGGCGTTTCAGATGAATAACCAAAACCAGATAAGTAAATAATGTCATCAGATAGCGATCTTGCTGTCTTTTCATCAGCAAGAACAAAACAGATCGCTCCATCCACATTAGGACTGATATCTAATCTTTTTAAAGGTTTGAATAGGTATTCAGAGTCCATTACGTCTTTAATTGTGATTTTGGCTTCGTAATCTGCATAAGGATTGTAGAAAGCATTTTTCTTATTCTTAACAGCAACAGCAGCACACTGTTCTTCAGTAGTACCAGTTTTTCGCAAGTAATGCTGCATTTCTAATCCAGCAAGAAAATATGGATGAATTCGTTCTGTCTCAATAGATTTCCCTATGGGTGGTTTTGGTTGGTCTTCGGAATATTCTGGACTACCTGCAAAATTTGGTCTTTCTACTGGTCCAGAGATAGGCCTTTCAAAAATCGGATCAAATGCATGAAGAACGATATCACCATAAGTTAGTAAGTCAGAGACTTTACTATGGGCTTCAACAGAAACTACATCCAATAAACCAGTCTTTATTTGCATAAAAGCATTTCCTAAACCAAATATTCCGTCCCCACAGACTGTACAACAAGGCCTCAAAGTAGCACCGATTTGATCTGGAACAAATTCGTCAAAAATGCTAAATCCTTCCCAATAATCTTCTGCGCAAGTTATAAAACTGTCAACACTTTCTCTAGGGTTAATTCCTGCATCAACGTATGCTTTTTGACAGGCTTCATACATGAATTCCTTCCATTGTACGTCAGGTGTCATAGAATTGAAGTCTGTATATCCTACTCCAATCACGCAAACTTTTCTACTCATAATTTATCACAATTTTCCTTTTTTTTTTATAAATAATAATTTTGATCATAGATAGATAGATAATTGGTTCTTAAATTCCGACTTTTTCCTAATTTTTACAATCTATTCTGTTCTTGTTTTATAAGAGCTGAAGTTAGTCTTATAGTTTTGTTAATAACTTGAAATTTCCTATCACCAAGAAATTTATGTCTTTTAGTTTTCATTTGGTTATCATTTTCTAGAAAATTCTTTATTATGACAAAAAGGGAATCATTTATTAGATGATTATTGTGGGTGAAATTTGGCTAATCACCTTAAAAAAGCCTCCGAATCTGACATAGTTTTTCGTGGCTATTTAGTAATTACAATAAAATGCAGGGATTTTCAAGAGAAACAATAGAAGCAAAAGATAAGCAATCAGAGTTTAAAAATAAAATAGATCAATTCAAAAATACTTTATAATTGTAAAACTAGATCCCTTGGGAGTGTTTTCTTCAATCCTAATAATATTATTATAATTTTTCAAAATTTCATTAACAATGAAGAGATCAATATAGGATTGATCATGCTTACGACTATTAAATTGAACTTGTTTTATTAAATCTGATTTTATTTCAGTTGAGAGATTGTCTCCGTTATCGAGAATATGAATGATGTTGGATTTTTTTTCTCGTTGAATATTAACTCTGATTTCATCCGCGTTACGATATTGAAGAGCATTTCGAAAAATACCTCTAAAAATTTCTCCATAATAGCTTTCAATCTGCGTTTGATGATCTCCCTCGATGATAAATTCAATTGATTTGGCATAGTATTCTTTAGAAGCCTCTTCAAAAAGATCAAATACTTTTAATGTTTCAAGATCCACCTTATAAAATTCTAATATCCGTTCTATATCGTGAGTTCTTATCAATAAGTTGGCGACCGTTTCAAGCGAGTTTGACAGCATTTCAATTAGCTCTTCATCACTTTCTCCAATTTTTATCATATGAACCGCAAGACTTGCTGTGTTCAAACTACTTAAAGCATTGTGTCTTAAATAGCTATTAAGGACTTTAAACGATTTAAACTTTTCAGTGATATGTGGAGGAGGAATAATATCTAACATTAGATCTCTACCAGTTTTTTATATCGCTCTAATAGTTTGAAATAGGAAAGAAGCGGATTAATATGATTTAAAAGTTTTCAAATTAAAACTAATCAAAATATTTCCTTACCTACCTTAAAAGGGTGTAGAAATAAGGTAATAAAACTATTGTAACAAACTCAACAATCTCTCAAACTCGGTTACGGGGTTCCTTATGAGTTATATTCTCGCTATAGATTGTGGTTCGACAGGAGTAAGAGCTGTTTTAGTTGATAAACAAGGAAATATTGTCGCACGTGAATATAAAAAGACACCAGCAATATATCCGAAGGCGGGATATATTGAAAATGATCCAAATCTTCTATGGGAATCCTTACTTGCGGTTTGTAGAAGAATCTTTCAGAAGCCAAATTTTTCGGCCACTGATATCTTAGCAATTGGCATCTGTAACCAACGAGCAACATTCACTCTTTGGGAAAAAGCTACTGGTATTCCAATCATGAATTTCATCAGCTGGACCGACAACCGATCAACCGATACTTGCTCTGCTATGAATAAAAACATAATATGGCGTATCTTCAAGAAGTTAGCTTGGATAGCGAGTAGGATTACAAGAAATACCATGTTCACAGCAACAACGATGTACGAATTTTCGCCAACCCACGTTACAGTTCGATTGAAATGGGCCTTAGACAAAATTGATGGTCTACGAGAGAGATGTAAAAATGGAGAAATTGCCTATGGCACAATTGACACGTGGTTCATTTATAAGCTTACAGGAGGGAAGGTTCATGCCACTGATTATTCTAATGCTGCGACTGGTATGTTAAATCCTTTTCAATTGAAGTGGAATTTACCATTATTGCGTATTTTCGGTATTCCTAAAGAAATATTACCTGAACTTAAAGGAACTAATGACAACTTCGGTGTAACAGACCCATCACTGTTTAACGGAATTAAAATACCCATAAGAGCAGCTGCAGGGGATCAACAGGCTGCACTCTTTGGTCAATGTTGTTTTAAATCTGGAGACGTTAAGATTACCCTAGGTTCAGGAGCTTTTGTTAGTATGAATGTCGGGAAAAAAGGAAAGCTGTCAAAACGAGGACTTTTTCCATTAGTAGCGTGGGTGATTAATGAAAAACCAACTTATATGCTCGAGGGTCATATTACTACAGGTGGAACATTAATTGATTGGTTAGGTCAGGGAACAGGGGTAAGTGACAGCCCAGAAGTCCTCAATAAGTTGGCCTCTCAATGTGATGACACAGAGGGAGTAATCTTTATTCCAACTCTTTCTGGAATTCAATTTCCGTACTTTTCCCCTAAATCAAAAGCCACGATTCTAGGACTTTCTCTGGAAACTCGCCGTAAACATATCGCACGAGCAGTTTTCGAGGGACTAGCACTTCGGATTGTGGATATTCTAGAAGGATTAGAGAAGGATACAAAAATTCAAATTCGCTCAATTAAAACTGATGGGGGAGTTTCACAATCGGATATATTATTACAGTGTATATCAGACTTTGCTAATCTCTCAGTCAATCGAGCACCTGAACTTGATATGACCGCGACAGGTGTGGCATATTTGGCTGGTTTAAGTGCAGTTCTTTGGGAAGATCTAGAAGAATTAGAACTAATTCATACCAATCAACCATCAAAAACATTTCAACCACAAATGGACGAATTAAAACGACAGGAAAGGATTGTACGTTGGAAAAAGGCATTGAAAGCTATTTTATCTTTTGAATAAAGATTCGATAAAAAATAATGGGATATTACATGAAAACTAATAATGTCTAGTTTGTTTTCCTCCAATCGGTTCTATTCCTATTATATTGTCAATAGTGATAATCAATGGACGTTATATATACAAAGCAAGAGATAACCCACCTCCCATATCGAAATAGTAATTTAAGTGTAGAAAAACGGGTAGAAGATCTTTTCAAACGACTCACTCTTGATGAAAAGATACGTTTACTCTCTGGTCACAGAGTTTATAATACAGCGCCAATTAAACGAGTTGGATTAGGCCGCTTACGGATGACGGATGGACCTTTTGGTGTCTCTATGCATTCAAGTGGTTTTTCAAAGAATACTCGGTTTCCAATAACAAAAGCCTTAACTGCTAGTTGGAATCGTGATTTAGCTAAGAATCTTGGGATTGCTATTGCTGAAGAGGTGCGAGCTATTGGAAGACATATTCTCCTTGCTCCTGGGATTAACATCGATCGTACTCCATTAAATGGACGAACATTTGAGTATTTTGGAGAAGATCCATATTTAGTTAAGGAATTAGCTATTCCATTTGTAAAGGGAGTACAGGATCAGCATGTCGGGACATGTGTTAAACACTACGTTGCTAACAATCAAGAGGTCTTAAGAAAAGTTATAAATGCTGAAATTGATGAACGAACTCTTCACGAGACATATCTCCGAGCCTTTGAAGAGGTTGTGAAAGATGCGAATCCATATTCAGTAATGACATGTTTTAATAAAGTCAATGGGACTTATGGAAGTGACCACCAATATCTACTCAAAGAAATTTTATATGAAAAATGGGGATTTGAAGGCTTTGCAGTATCAGATTGGGGAGCTACAAATCATAAAGAATTGACTACTAAATCCTGCTTACGAGCTGGATTATCATTAGAAATGCCTTCAAGCAAAAAATATACCAAAAAATTGCTTCATGAATCTCTCTTAAATGGAGAAATCAAAGAAGAATGGATTGATAATGCTGTAAGACGAATTCTACTAATCTCGGGAAAAACTGGAGTTTTTGATGATCCAGAATCCCTCCCAGTTGGAAGTAGGAACACTCCTGAGCATCAATTATTAGCTCGTAAAGTAGCAGAGGAGGGAATGGTTTTACTAAAGAATAATGGAATTCTTCCTTTAGATATTGAATCTATAAGTTCTATTGCGGTTTTAGGTCCTAATAGTAACCGAAAATTTGGAAAATTACTTTATGGAGGAAGCTCCGCAGTTAAACCTCCTTATGAAATTACTCCCCTGGAAGGAATTAAAAATTATATTCCCAATGAGGTTAAAATAACTCAAGATCCATTAAAAGCAGATATTGCGCTCCTTTTCATGGGATTGAATCACGATAAAGAAGGTGGAAGAAGAGAATTTGTTATTGGATTTATAAGAAAAAACAGCAAAGAAATTCGACATGGATTTGACTCTGAAGGGGCGGATCGTGCTGAACTTGAGCTACCTAAATCACAAATAGACCTTATTAAGAGCACAGTAAAGCAGAATCCAAATACAGTTGTAGTTTTAATAAACGGAAGTCCATTAGGAATGATAGACTGGCTTGAAAAAGTCCCTGCTGTTCTTGAAGCTTGGTATCCTGGAATGGAGGGAGGGAATGCAATTGCTCGTGTTCTATTTGGAGATGTTAATCCTTCAGGAAAGCTCCCCATTACCTTCCCCAATCTATTATCTGACTCCCCAGCACATAATTCACAGCGTTCTTATCCTGGAGATTTAGATGAATTGAAAGTCTCTTACGATGAAGGTATCTATATTGGATATCGTCATTTCGAGAAATTTGACATTACTCCGCTTTTTCCTTTCGGTTTTGGACTGAGTTATACCACATTCTCTTATGACAACCTATCTCTCGACAAATATGTATTAAATGGGCTGAATGATTCTCTCTATCTTTCTGTAGGAGTAAAAAATACTGGTGATCGTTCTGGTGCAGAAATTATGCAGGTATATGCTCATCACACAAATCCGAGGGTAGATCGACCCCTTAAAGAGCTAGTTGGCTTTGAAAAAGTATATTTAAAATCCAAAGAAAAGAAAACCGTGAAAATCAGAATAAAAGGTAAGGATTTGGCATATTATGATGTTGAAACCCATGATTGGAAGCTAGATGCTGGGGAAATTATGCTCCTAATCGGTAGTTCCTCCCAAGATATTCATTTGGAACAAGTGATTTCTTATTCTTGAAATTCTTTGAATTCAGGTGGACTGAACCATGTTAAATTTTCAGTATTTAACTGAATGAAATTTGAACCCAAACAGAAAGTTCTTTTTAATCCAGTAAAATTCAATCAACTAAATCCTATTCGGGAATTTATTTCAGATAAAGTGTTCTTTCTGATTTCTTTATAGGAAAGATTTTCAATGACATATAGGACACGAGTTAGAGATTATTTTGATCTATTTCGATTTAGTCTTGGCGTATTAAGCTGTATTACCGTTCTTGCTGCTGGTTTCATTGTGTATGTATTAAAAGGAAATTCTCCTAATTTTATTGAATTTTTCTTTAACAATGGAGTTCTTGAGTGGCCAGGTTTAGTATTAGGACTAGTAGCTACCCTCCTCCTCGCTTCTGCTATAGAAGCAATTAATGATGTTTATGATGTAGAAACTGATATTGCAAACAAACGTTATGATCGCCCGATTGCTAGAGGCGCATTCTCCCGTGAATATGTCAGAAATTTAACAAGCCTCTTCTTTATAATTTCTGTTTTAATAATAGGAATGTTGGTTTTAGTATATCAAATGACATTCCTTTTACTTCTTTTCACATTATTCTGCGTTCTTGTTGGAATTGGGTATAATTACATTAAAAGAACTGGATTTATCGGTAATATGTGGGTATCAATTGGATATGTAGCTCCATTATTCATTGGTTTCTTTTTATTAAAGCCTAATGAGGATCTTATTATCCTAAATTGCTTCTTAATGCTCACTGCTACTTTCTTCTTAGCAACTGGCCGTGAGATTATTAAGGACATTCAAGATTATTCAGGAGATTTAGAGTCTCAGCTCAACTCATTAGCAGTAAAGATTGGCCCAGAAAAAGCAGGTTTTGTTGCAATGATATTCTTTGCTATTGCTATCCTATGTGCTACACTATCGGGGATTTTTGTCTATCAAAATTTAATATTCTGGTTGTTACTTGCTGTATTAATAATGATTTTAAGTATGACCTCATATACAATTTTAACAGAACCTCCCACGTCAGGCGGGAGAAAAGCGCGAAAGTATACCCGCTGGTCCCTTTGGATTGCCCTAGGAGCATTCCTCCTTGGAATTTTCTTCATTCCATAGTAAAAATAAAAAAATTACAGATTTTTTGGAGTTTATTTAATGAAAGCACTAAATGAAGAACCAATGCCAGAAGATAGTAAAAGAAGTTTTATTCAAAATAAAGATCTCCTCTATCCCTTTGCGGTTGTTCTATTGATCCTCTCAATTACTGATATTACAGGCAGTTTTGTAGCGATTGGATTTTTAGCTACTCTTCTCCTTGGTTTCTTTGGTAGCACTTCGGAGTCAATGATGACTCTTCTAAATTTATTATTAAATCTAATTACTCAAATAGGTTCTATTCTAATTTTCATTACTTTATATCATGGTAATCGAATTGAATCTGAAGAAAAAAAAATGCCACCAGGTCCATTCTTTCTAATTGTACTCCTTGTCTATTCTATTGACTTTATCTATATTATTTTTGTAGTCCCGATAATAGATACGTTTTTGGAACCTCTTGGGGAAACAGTAATCACATACGAAGGGATTTTTCCAACAATGGATCTGCTTGGAAACCCTCTTTATTATATTCTCTTTTTTGGAGTCTTAGTGTTTGGTGCTGCGATTAGTGAGGAGCTTGTTTTTAGACGGGCTTTAATACCATTTTTAGAACGAAGAGGATTTGGAACCTTTTGGGTGCTCATGTTTTCCAGTTTATTATTTTCCCTCATTCATACTCCAGCTGATTTAATAGTTGGGTCTATTCGATATGCAATTACCCATTTTTTCGGAACCTTTGCTGGTGGTTTGACACTAGGTTTTGTTTATATGCGTACACGTGATGTTCGGTGGCCAATGTTGTTACATGGAATGACTAATGGTTTTGCGGGTGTGGCAGCAATTGCATTAGCGAGATATGAGGAATTAAATGAGTATACTTTGATTATGATTAGTGGAATTTGGATGATGATCTTTCTTATAGTTGGAATTGGCACTACTGTATATTTAGTAATTCAATTCATAAGAAAACGAACATCAATTGATGTACCAGTTTGGATTCGGATCCTTACAGACTTTAACCTTCGTTCGAAATATCTAAACTCTGTTTTAACTCTTATCATTAGTTTTATTATAATAATCGGAGTAATTCCAGTTCTTTTAAACTGGATCTTTGGATATTTTGGAGAAACCACACGAGAGATACAAATTCTAGAGAATATTATTGGTTTAAGCTACTTGATTCCTTTATCGATAATTCTTGTTTACTTCATTTATCGAATAGCAGCCCCCCTTGAAACTCCTGATTGGGTCTCCGATCCAATTATTCTAGCAGAAAAACCAATTCATTTTATACCCCAACAACCAACAGCAAATAGATTTTGCACGTCCTGTGGTCGTCAAAGAATACAAGGTGCACAATTTTGTGTATATTGTGGAGAAAAATATCTTGTATATATTCCTAGAGAAGTTCCCGAAGAGAATTGGTAGTTGACTAATATTAATTCGACGAAAAACCTAAAATGGAGTTTTGTATCCAATAGTTCTAAGGAATTTCTTACGTTCAACGATATCTGAGTCTGATTCAACCCCTTTAGGAGAATAACCATCAATAACTCCAAGAATACCGCGTCCTTGTTCAGATTCGGCAACTACTACTTGAACAGGATTCGCTGTGGCACAAAAAGTCGAGACAACTTCGGAAACCGCTTGTACACGTTTCAATACATTGACTGGAAATGCATTTCTAATGTAAATAATATAAGAATGGCCTGCCCCTATATCGAGAGCCATCTCAGAAGCCATCTTTTCAAGTTCAGAGTCATTTCCAGTATGTCTTATTAAACATGGACCAGATGCCTCACAAAATGCAATACCAAACTTAATACCAGCAGAGGATTCAGCTAATGCTTCATATAAATCTTCAACAGATTTAATGAAATGGGACATTCCTAAAATAATATTGATAC
>JBHLKC010000014.1:0-3263 GCA_048887065.1 Candidatus Hodarchaeota archaeon | reverse complement strand
AGAGGATTCAGCTAATGCTTCATATAAATCTTCAACAGATTTAATGAAATGGGACATTCCTAAAATAATATTGATACCTTCTGGTATTTGAATTTTAATCGTTTTTAACTCTATCATGATTAATCCTTCCTTCGAGATCTAAGACATATTCTTTCGATTAGATTAGGGTGATATCAGATGATGCTTTTAATGGAATTCGGTGATTAAAATGCATTTTGGTGACGAATACAATTATTCTTTAATCAACGTTGCTAGGTTTCTTAGGGTGTCTTAAAATGAAGAATATGTGTAGGAAAAAAATCCACACTGTCTTTCTCACACTCAATATAATCGAGAACAACGACAATTCTTTATTAGTTTTTAACTCCGTACTTTTAAAAGATAACTAGAATAACCTTGATAAACAGTTTTAAAAGAAAATTGCTCATTCACTATTCTTTATAATACAATAAGAATCGAAAAGAATGATCCCAATCATAATGATCAAAGCAAACAAAGTGTACTGGAGACAGACACAGTGGTCACGAATTCTAATCAGAAAACACATTTTTCTCACTTCCTCCCCTTCAAATATCCTAACTTTGGAAAATTATTTTTCGGACAATTTGTCTCCAATATAGGGTCTCAATTCTCCTTCATAGCCCTTCAATTCCTGATATTTGATTTAACTGGTGAGATTCAAGCTATGGCTGTACTAGCAATAGCAGAGACGATTCCTATGATATTAATTGGTCCTTGGGCTGGAGTCATAATTGATCGAATAGATCGAAAATATTCAATGGCCTTTGCAAATCTCGCTCAAGCTATTGTTATTTTTATGATACCAATTACTATTTTATTTCCAAATCGTGTGATGTGGATCATAGGTTTGGCTTTTCTTAACTCGGTTTGTGCAAGGTTTTTTTTCCCCGCTAGAGGAGCATCTATTCCCAAATTAATTGATGATAAGAATGATTTATTTGCAGCAAATTCTTTGAGTGCTGGGGCTTACCAAGTTTCGGCATTAATTGGTCCTATGTTAGCAGGAGTAGTAATTGGAACAATGGGATATGACATACCTTTTTTCATTGATGCAGCCTCCTTTATTTTTTCAACAATTTGTATTTTATGGATAAATAGATCATTAAAAGCTGAATCGCAACTAAATCAGCAGCCACTCCAAGACTTAATCACTGGGGGACGATTTGTGATAAATTTTCAGCCTATTCTTTATTTATTAGTAATATTCTCTGCGTTAATGTTTGCGGGAGGAGCTTCACTGATTTTAATCATCCCCTATTTACAAACGAAATTTGGGCTTAGAGAACAAGGCCCACGAGAATTAGTGTTTGGTATAATGACAGCTAGTTCTGCTGCAGTAGGAATGACATTTGCCTTATTTTTATCACGAAAAAAAAGGATTGGTAAACCTATAACCTTAATCACCATTACGCTCTTACTTGCAGGAGTCATGTTAATCGGGTTTGGTATAGCTCCCAATCTTTTAATACTTGGATTTTTTTGGGTTGGATTTGGTACAATCGAAGTTTGCGTAGCAATTCCTTTACAGACAATAACTCAGGAAACGGTCCCCGATGAATTAAGGGGAAAAATATTCTCTTTTATTAATCTATCAATAACTGTTTCACAAATCCTTGGCATGGGTATAGTCAGTATAATTGCTAGCACTCCATTAGGAATTAGTGGTAGTCTAGTAATGAATGGGGTGGTTCTGATCTTATTCTTTGGTTTTGGTTATATCTGGCTTAATAAGAAACAGCTCGAGCCAATAGCAGATGCGAAACGAGAAGAATATTATCTGAAAGTGAATCAACAGTGACAAACTATCATGCTTTCAGAAAAGTAGCATTTGATAGCTTTGCATATTCCCGTACTTTTTCCTCCTCACTAGTTCCCGATAAAACTAGGACATATTCTAAACAACCCCGAGCACGCTCTCGACGTTGGGTCATTTCATCAAGGTTACTTGTGACATCAAGGTGAATTACAATATCTGCTTCCCCTAAATTCAATCCTCGACCACCCACAGGGGTGAATATTATTACATTAACATCTTCTTTTTGAAATTGTTCTAAAATAATCCTTCTGGTGTCTTCAGGAGTTTTCCCTGATAAATACTTTACCCCGGGAAACTTTAAAATATTCAATAGCATTTTTACTTGTTCACCAAGAGCTATAAATCGTGTAAAAAGAAGGATCTTGGCTCCTCTTACCAAATGTTCGTGAACAAAATTAATAGCACATTCAACTTTGGGGTGAATTAACCCTCGGGTGGTTTTTTCCTCGGGATTCTCAAATTGAGGGAATACCGCACGATAGGAGATTATATCTGAACTAGGTTCAATTAAACTATGAAAAGCTTCTTGATTTTCTACCAATTTAATATACCTAAGAAATTCTCCAGGAGTAGATTCCAGTAGAAGCAATCGAGCATGGGTTAGTTTAAAGAGTAGAGAAAAGGAATGAATTAACTGTTGTCTGGTTTCATCATCCTCGATTTGATACTTTCCTATTTTTAGAGGATAGCTTTTTTGATCGCTATACAATCGATCTAGAATCCCTCCGTAAGATAATTTAATAATCTCAAGACGGCTTAAATTTGGATCTAGAAGCTCTTGAATTGTTCCAATTGGTTTGGTTAATAAAGACGATATAGACTGATCTATTTTTATAAAATCAACTCGTTTAATTGGTTGAATTTGTGTGATATTTTCATATGGAGACAATTCAGGTTTTTGCATAAGATGAGCATTTTTACCAAGAGTATCAAGGACTGATTTGATACGTTGTTGATCACGACTTCCTGTCATTCCTAAAAGAAAGAAATCGTTATCCTTTGATCGAACTCGAAATAACTCTTCAAAAAACTTAGATAACCGAAAACCAGTCATTGATCGAGCAATTAAATCAGTAGCCTCATCAATAACTATTAAATGGGTAGAATTTAAAATATCAACACGTAAACGAGACTTTATCTCGAATCGGTCGTTCATTAAAGTTGTTATTGGTGTAAATATAACATTTGATGCCCTATACATTTTCAGTCGTTGTGCAAGGCTCAATCCCTTCCCACCACTCCTTGGATCAAAAAGATAACCTAATTTTTCAACAAAACCGAATGTTTTCGCCATTTCTAGAGCTTGTCGACATCTTAAGGCAGCAGCTTCTCTTGCAGAAGTAAAAACGAAATTAGCTTGGGGATTTGACTGTTTTAAATATAGAAAGGTAAGAAGAGCAATAATAGTTTTTCCTGTTCCGTATGG